>CAMRCV010000012.1 GCA_947041065.1 uncultured Mycoplasma sp. | reverse complement strand
TCTCCAATTCCAACAATACCTTCAATAGTTTGCATAGCTTCTGGAGTTATAACAAATCCTGTATTTAAATTAATTGAAGACGTTGGTTTATTTCCAGAATAAAATTTAACTTTGTTCAGTGGGTTCTCTGTATTTCAATCTAGCATCCCTTGTAAAAAACCATTATTAAAATCAGTTACTCCATCAAAGATTCCTCCACCAAATGAAGAAAGGTAAGGTTTATCAGTTGTTGATAAAAATTTTGATGCTGCATAACCAACGACTCAAGATGGTTCTTCAGTTTTAAAACCTAAACCTAAGAATTGTCCTTTAGGCATAAATGTTTCTCCGTTTCAGTCAACTCCTACCACAACAATTTTTTCATCCTTAAATTTTTGTAAGTTGTCTCCTTCGTTAAATCATGCTTGCAATAATGTTCCTTGTTGAAAACCAGTTAAGACTCATGTTTTATATCCTCCATCAAGAGCTTGATCATACATAGAAGACAACATTCCATCGTCGGTTGTGATTCGATAAGTAATGGTATCTTTATCTGTAATTCCTGCTTGTTGTTTATATAGAAGCATTGATTCTCAAGCTGATTGATTGAAAGCTTTGTCATTAATCAATCCCCCAGCAGTAATTAACATTGTTTTTCTAATTACTTTTTCTGGAGTTGTAAATGAATGCTCTGTAATCTTTTCTCCATAATATTTTTCTGTATCTTCAGTAATACCAGTTTCAAATGGAGCATCTACTGTAGAAGCACATGAAGTCATTAATAAAGTTGCAGGAATTGCGCTAGCTAATAACAATCCCCCTAATATTTTTTTTGAAATAAAATTCATACCATTCTCCTTTTTATTATTTTGTGTTAGTTAATTATAAATATTAATTTATATACAAAGATTATTTATTGTTATTTTTATATAACAAAATCAAAAGATTATTAATATAATTAAATATATGAAATACCTTGAACTTTTTTACTTATTAATACCTTGCTTTTTAATTTTTGTTATTTTTTCTTTACATCTGTATGTCAAGAAAAGAAAAAAGGCGTTAAATTCTTTTTTTGAAACTCATAAATTAGAAAATAATCCTAGCTCTAATCAAGTTTATAGTAATGAATTACGGGCACTAAGTTTAATTAATAATGAAAAAACCGAAACCATTAAAGATGATGCAGCCACTATGGTTTGAGAAATTGACAAACTTAAGAAAAGTAATTATGAAAAATCTGTACGTGGAAAAGAAATATTAAACAAATATCAAGTGCTAGCTTCTAACAAATTATTTGTGGAAATTAGTGAAAATGAAAAGAAAATTAATGAAATATCTAAAAGCTTTTTTGATACAGTTGGTTTAGTCTTAAGACACATCAAAGTTATTAGAAGTGAAATTACTGGATATAAGAGCGGATTGAGAGAATTAAAAAATGCTGTTTTAAAAGATATTTCAGAAGACAAAAGTCCAAAATCCATGGCTATCATTTTAAATGAATTTCAAGAAATTGAAATCAAATTAAAATCTTTAGATGATCTTGTAACTTCTAATCAAATGGAAAAAGCAATTTTAGAATTTGGAGATATTAAAAAAGATTTTTTTTCATTAATTACATTTGCTAATAACTGTGTCGAATTAGAAAAGTTTGCTTTCACAAAGATTCCTCAATATTTTGTAAAATTAGAAAAATTATTTGAACAAGCTCAAAAGAATACAAAATCAAATTTTAACTATATTAACTTTGATGCACAAATGATTGCTTTGAAAAATGATTACCAATTATTGATGGATAACTTTACCATGAAGGATTGATTGCAAACACAAGAGTTATCAGACTCAATATTAATTACTCTATCAAATTTAAATGGGGAAATTAATGGAGAAATAGATTCATATATCTTTATGTTAAAAAATAAAGATTATTTATCCAAGCATAAAAAAAATATTGTTAAATTATATATATCTATTAAGGACGAATTTATTAAAGCTTATCAAATTGATAAAATTTATTTTTCACAATTTGAAGGAGATATTTTAAAGTTGTCAAGTTATCTTACTGAAGTTGATTTATGAATTGATAAAATTATCAAGACGGAAGATGATTATGACATTAGTTTCTCTTCTAAACACTTTAAATATAAAACTTTGTTTTACCAACTAAAAGGTTTTTATACACTATACGTTGAACTTACTAAGAAAATTGAAATCTTTTATTTAGAAGGAGAATCTAACTTATTAAAATTTGAAAGACTAGTAATTTTAAAAAGAACTATGAATTCATATGTGAAGAATAATTACATTATTTTAGATAGTACAGAACACACCAAAACCGCAAACATTGAAACTCATTATCAAAAAATAGTTAATATTATTCTAGATACTCCAGAAGGTATGAGTCCAAACATTGTTAATGAGTATAAAAAACTTTTATCTCTTTTAGTTGATTACATTTCAACTGTTGGTTTGAAAATTGAAATTTCGAAAATTTTCAAAAAAGTGATTAATTTATTAGCACCTAAAAGATCTTCTGATATAAAATTAAATGATAATATAGTATTATCAGAAAACTTTTACCTTGATGGTAATTACACTAGTGCACTAGATAATATTATAGCCACACTGAATAAGGGAGTAAATTAATATGTATAACAAGATTTTAGTTAGATATGGAGAGTTATCTCTTAAAGGTAAAAATAAAATGGGGTTCATTAGAACTTTAGCAAGAAATATCAAAAAAACATGTAACCTTAAAGAAGAAGATATCGTCGTTTCTTTTGACAGAATTTATTTAAAATACTCTGCCGAAACTATGGATAATTTAAAGTATGTTTTTGGAATATCTTCTTTTTCTGGAGTTTATGTTTCTGCATCTAATGTAAGTGATATCGAAGAAACATTAAAGAAGTTATTTGATAAAGACGCTAAAACATTTAAATGTATTTCTCGCAGAAGTTTTAAAGATTTTGAAATGTCATCTATGGAAATGAATAATTATTTTGGGTCGTTTATTTTAAAGAACACTGATTATAAAGTGCAAATAAAAAACCCTGATGTCGAGTTTAATATTGAGGTTCATAAGGAATACACTTATATCTTTTCAAACAAGATACCTGGTCTAGGTGGTTTACCAGTGGGAACGGCAGGGAATGTAATTCACTTAATTTCTGGAGGAATTGATTCTCCAGTTGCTGCCTTTGAAATGATGAAGCGTGGTGTAAGAATTGATTTCTTATCTTTTTTAACTCCACCACACACTGATGTTAAAACTATGGAAAAAGTTGATCAAATTATTAGCACACTAACAAAGTATCAAGGTTCTTCAAAACTTTATAGTTTTAACTATACTGACTTAATGAATTATATTGGCCTAACATCTAAGCAAGCATATAAAATCATTTTAATGAGAAGAAGTTTTTATAGAATTGCTTCTATTATTGCTAGAGAAAATAATTATCTAGGAATCAGCAATGGAGAAAACTTAGGACAAGTTGCTTCACAAACTCTAGAAGCTATGTCGGTAGTTCAAACACAAGCTAACTTGCCTGTCTATCGACCTTTATTAACTTATGATAAATTAGAAATTATCAAAAAAGGTATTGCAATAAATACTTACAATACCTCAATTATTAAAGCTAGTGAAGCTTGCGAATTATTTGCTCCTGCCAATCCCGCGACAAAACCTAGTGTCAAAATAGCTCAAAATTTAGAACAAGAATTATCTCATTTAGAAGAAATGGAAGAAAAGGGTATTTTAGAAAATATTGAAATAAAATATTTTAAATAATCTACTTAGTATATTTTTGAATAATTTCTTTTCATGCTGATGTGAATTTTTCTTCTGATAAATTTTGTTTAGCAAATTCCATATTTTTCTTTGACAATTCAATTAAGTGTTTTTCATCCATGTTCATAATCATATTTATTTCCTCAGCAAAAGCTTTTGGTTTAATTGATGATTTTAAAAGAAAACCAAATTTAGTTAAATATTTAGCTGATGGATATGTATCAATAACAATAGGTATTGTTCCATTCATCATTGCTTGAACTAAGATAAAAGGGAATCCTTCTCATTTTGAACAAACAACCAAAAATTTTAATTCCTTTAATACTGAATCTATTTTATCTTGTTGGATAAAGCCATTATAAGTCATAGTTTTAGAGATTGTTTTAATTATCTTTTCATCACCATTACCTCAAACATTAATTTTAGTTTTGATGTTTTTTGATGCTTTGATTAAAAAATTAATATTTTTTTGAAATTGAATGATTCGTCCTATATAAGCTATCTCATATTTTCTTTTCTCAAAATTAAACTTATTACTTTGAGGAACAAGATCAACTTTATGAGATAAATGAACTAAATGAACATTTTTACCCTTCATTCTTGCAGGAATTAGTTTGCGTAAATTATATTCATCAAAAAGCACCAAGTTATCATGGGCATAAAGAACATTTCTTTTGCCTCCCATGAATAACTTAGTAAAAATAGTAAAAAACTTATTAGTAATATGTTCACCAGAATAAATTGCTGGCGAAAGATGTTGTACTCAAACACAATTGGCATTTTTCACAAATTCTCTTCCGTATTTTTTCTTATGAGAATAAGGAGATTGTCGAGAATCAATAATTAAATCATAGTCATTATTATTGACTAATTGTGATATTTCAAAATCTGCTATACTAACTTGCTTCATATACCTATAAGCCTCAGTGGGCCTAAAAGATGATGGGCTAGTAATTGATGAATTGTTTAAAATTTCCACACCATCAATAATGTTTCCATTTGGTTTATCAAAAACAACATTACAATTGTATTCAGTAACTTTGTAATTGTTGGCTTGTAATATATGAATTAATTTAGTATTATAATTTTGTGTGCCACCCAAAGTGTTATGCGCACTTAAACTAATAATTAAAACTTTTTTCATATTTTACCTTTAATTTGTAACAAAAAATAATTAAGCATTTTGTTTAATTGTAATTGAAGGACCCATTGTTGAAGAAATTGTTAAACTAATTAAATATTGACCTTTAATAGTTGCTGGTTTTAATTTTCTCATTAAAGAAATAACTACTTCACTGTTTTCAACAAGTGCAGCTGTATCCATAGATACTTTTCCTATTAATGAATGAACGATTCCTGCTTTATCAGCACGGTAGTTAGCTTTACCTTTTTTCAGTTCTTCAACTGCTTTAGCAGGATCAGGAGTAACTGTTCCTGTTTTAGGGTTAGGCATTAGACCTTTTGGTCCCAATACTTTTCCGTATTTACCAAGTGTAATCATCATCTTTGGTTCTGCAACCATAACGTCGAATTCAAAAACACCTTTTTTCAAGATTTCTTCTAATTCTAAACCAGATGCAACAATGTCAGCACCAGCTTTTTTAGAAGCTTCTTGATTTTTAGGATCATCTGTTGCTACTAATACACGAATTTTTTTCCCTGTACCGTTTGGTAATAAAACTGAACCTCTTAATTGTTGTTCTGCTTTTCTTGTATCAAGATTCAAGTTAAAAGCTAAATCAATAGATGCATCAAATTTAACATAAGAAACTTTTTTAATTATTTCAATTGCTTCTTTTAATGAATATTCTTGTGTTTGATCAAATTGTTCTAATGATTTTTTGATATTTTTACTTATATGTTTAGCCATTATTTATCACCTTCAGTTTCGTCTTTTTTACCAATAACTTCAACTTCAGCTGAAACGTCTGCATTTTCTGCCGCAGCAGCTGCTTCAGCTTCAAATTTAATTTGATCTATATTAGATTTTGCTTCAGCAAGTGTTGCTTCTTTAGCATCTTTCATCATTTGTTCGATATTATCAACACCTTCAATAGCGATTCCCATATTTCTAGCTGTTCCTGAAATAATTTTCATTCCTTGTTCTAGATTATCTGTATTTAAGTCAGATAATTTGTAAGTTGCAATTTCTTCTAATTGTTTCTTAGTAATTTTACCAACGATTGTTGTTTTAGAATTGGCACTACCTTTTGTTATTCCTGCTGCTTGTAATAATTTATATGCAGCTGGTGCTGAAAATAATTTAAATGTGAATGATTTATCACTAAAAATTGTAATTTCAACCGGAACCGGTTCGTTTCCTCTGTCTTTTGTTTCATCGTTAAATTGTCTTGTAAATTCTGGCATTACTATTCCAAGTCCTGCTAATTCAGGTCCTGGTTTAGCTTGACCAGCATTAAATTCCAATTTAGCAATACGAACTATTTTTTTTGCCATAGTTGTGCTCCTCATTTGTTTTTATTCTGATCTATCGTGGTCAGACGGATTAATTAAAACCCTTCCACTTTCACGCTAGGGCAATTTACATTGCTCACTAATTATACTATTTTGTAGAAAAATAACTAAAAAATGTTTGGTTTTACAAATTTCAATCAATCACTTCCAAATTATTTTCTAAAATTATTTTATTCACCTTTTTAAAATGATTATTTCCTAGAAAACCTTTATAAAAACTAAAGGGTGAAGGGTGAGTGGATTCTAATATATGAAACTTATCAGCAATTAAAGGTTTTAATTTTTTAGCTTCATTACCTCATAAGACAAATATTAAAAATTCTTTATGGTCATTTAAGTATTTCAATAGATTTTCTATAAAAATATTTCAACCAATTTTGGCATGACTATTTGGTTTGCCCGCCTCAACAGATAAAGAGGTATTTAACAACAAAACTCCTTGCTTGGCTCATGGTTCCAAATTATTATTATTAACTGTAACATCAGGATACTCATTTTTTAATTCTTTAAAAATGTTTGCTAAAGATTTGGGCGTTTTAGATGTTTGGGTTGAAAACGCTAAACCATCGGCAACATTTGGTGAGTGATATGGATCTTGTCCGAAAATTACAATTTTCATTTTATTAAAAGGAGTAGCTGCAAATGCTTTAAATCTTTGTTCTTCTTTAGGATAGATAATTTTTTCAGATGCTATTTCTTTTTGTAAAAAATCCATTACCTCTTGATAATACGGTAATGCTAATTGTGAGTTTATGAAATTAATATATTCTTGATCCATCATAAAATAATTATACTTAAATTCATAAAAAAACAACCCCTTATAAATAAGAAGTTGTCGTTTTTTAAATAAAGATTCCAATAATGATAAAGGTAATTGAGAACACTGCAATAAAGACAATGACTCAGTTAATTCTTTTTCAATAATTAAAGTCTCGAGTTTTAACAGGAGGGGAGGAAGTGCTAAATTGAATTTCCATTGATTCAATCACTTTTTTCTTTTTAGTAATTTTTTGAATTAGTCCACCGAAAAAATTCATAACTAAAAATGTAATTGCTCCAGCCGCCATTCCTTCTGCAATAGAGTTAGTTAACATCATAAACATAATTGTTAAAAACAACATCGGAATATCAATTGTAATTTCTCATTCAAAATGTTTTAATTGAGAAATCATTAACGTTCCCACAATGATTAAAATCGGACCAATAATTGGTTGATAGAAAGTCATCGTTTCACCATTTAAAACAGGAATAGGCATAAAGACTTGTAAGATTGGTCATGTAGCAATAGATAGTCCAAACATTGAAGCAGTTACTAAAGATGAAAACCCAGTTTTTGCTCCGGCAGATACACCAACTGTTGATTCAACAAAAGATGTTACAGTAGTTGCTCCTATTGCGGCACCTACAACAGTTCCTATAGCATCAACCTTGTTTGCTTTGTTCATTCAATGTTTATCTGTCTTATCTAAGTTAATCATTCTATTCAACGACATTAAAGTTCCTGTGGTATCAAAGAAATCTAAATATACAAAGGAAAAAATTCCTAAATATGTCATCGGAGATTTTCAAACATTAGCATCAGCAAATCCTAATCAACCTCCTTGAGCGACTTGTTTAAAAGTGCTAAAGTCAGCATAGCTTCCTAATAGTGAATGATTTTTATCTACATTGGCAATTGCCCCAGTTTGTAATAATATAATTAATATTATTGCACCGACAACCATTGTGATTAAAATTCCTCCCGGGATTTTTAGGTAGTGAAGCACTAAACCTAAAAATAACATCACCACTGATAAGATAACTAATCCATTACTAAAATCTCCTAGTCCTGTTAGTGTGTTGTTATTTGATTGAATAATTCCAGAACTTTGCATTCCTAAATAAGCAATAAAAAAACCTAAAGCTGCTCCAATGGCAAGCTTTAAGTTAGTAGGTATTTTTTGGGTAATAAAATCCCTGGCTGGAGTAACAACTATCAGGAAATAAAGAAATCCTGAAAGAATTGTAACCGTTAAAGCGCCATTGAATCCTATTGATTGAGAGACTGTATATGCAAAAAAAGCATTCAGTCCCATTCCGGGGGCAAGACCAATTGGTATATTGGCCCATAACCCCATAAGCATTGTTGCAAAAAATGCAGAAATCGCGGTTGCTAAAAATAAACCACCAGAAAGATTAGCTGCCGTTTCTGGAGAACCTGGGTTCATTAAACTATCACCAACTATTGAAGGGTTGACAGCTAAAATATAGGCCATTGCTAGAAACGTGGATATCCCACCAATGATTTCTTTTTTAAAGGTCGCTTTTCTTTCATCAAATGCAAAATAACTTTTTATAAAATTCATAAATATATCCTTTCTTTTTTTCAAAATAAAAATAGCAATTCTATGAAGAAGTTGCTGTATTTAATTTTGTTTGTACGCAAATTATAGTGTTCGAAATAACACAACGTGATATTTCTCCTAAACCAACAACGTTGGATTATTGTACATATATTATTATAATTAAAAAAATGTTTCTTGATTAAATTTGTATTTTTTATTTACACAAAACTTCGGCAGCTATAGCGATCATTGGCCCGTTATCAGTTGAAAATCCTTCAATAGGAATTAAGGTATTTTTGTGTAATTTTAAATATTCATTTCTTAAATATGAATTAGCACTAACACCCCCTGATAAAATTAATGTTTTGGGCTTATATATTGCTATTGCTTTTTTGGTAACATCAATTAAATAATCAATTGCTTGTTTTTGAAATGAGTATGCTAATAAGTTAACATCAATTGGTTGTTGTTTTTGTGCGCCGTTATGAATCATATTAATCACTTGTGTTTTAATCCCACTAAAAGAAAAGTCAAGAGAGTTGCTTGTTTTTGGTCTAGTAATACTAATTAAATTATCAAAATCATTTTGTTGAAAAATATCATCAATAACTTGTCCG
>CAMRCV010000011.1 GCA_947041065.1 uncultured Mycoplasma sp. | reverse complement strand
TCGGAATCTACTCTAATACCCATTGAACTAATTTCCATAGCATTTTTATGTAGGTCATTGTATAAAATTAAATCACCATTAAGGTTTCAATCATCATAATCAGCCGCTCTATCATCATGTGGTTTGTTATGACTTAGTTTATGTCCTATCCCCATAAGAAAAAAAGCTTTGGTTTTTTTAGCAAAAATATTTTCTCTTTCTTTTGGAGTTAAATCAGGGTACATTAAATAAAGTTCTTCTGTTGTAATAAAAGTTATTTGTTCTGGCAAAGTATTCTTTAATTGAGGATACATTTTTTGACTTTCTGTCAATGTTGTTTTGATGGCATCATAAATAGAATTAACTACTTGCTTCAAATATGTTATCGTTCTGTCTTCTTTTGATATTCTTTTCTCTCAATCAAATTGTTCTACATATAAAGAGTGATATGGAGAAAGGTTTTCTTCATTTGCTCTAATAGCTTTCATATTAGTTCATAATCCGGTGTTAACATCAAAATCTAAGTTTTTTATTTCTTGTCTTTTTCATTTTGCTAACGATTGTACAATTTCAAATTTATCTTCTTTATATTTAAAATTAACTGGCGAGCCATCATCATTTAAATGATCATTCAAGCCAAATGCTTGGTTCAAAAATAAAGGAGAACAAATTTTAATTAAGTTCAAATTTTGTTCAAGATTTTTAACAAAATTTTGTTTGACAAAAACCACGGCCTTTTCTGTTTCTATTGCATTAAATTTATTCTTGTACATATCTTCCTTTAATTATCCAACAATTCTTCTTGAGTGTTTTCAACAAGTTCTTTTGCTTTAGATAATTCAATACTAAAGAATGTTGTTACACCTCTTTTTTGCATAGTTGCTCCAAATAAATCATCAACACGTGACATAGTTCCGTGTCTATGAGTAATAACGATAAATTGAGTATTGGCTTTTAAAGATTGTAAAAATTCAGCATATCTTACAACGTTGGCTTCATCAAGTGCAGCTTCAACTTCATCAAGAATACATAAAGGTAATGGTTTTGCTTTAATAATGGCAAATAGCAATGAAATAGCTATCAATGCTTTTTCACCACCTGAAAATAACTTTAGATTTTTAACACTCTTACCTGGAGGTTGTGCTTGAATATCAACTCCTGATTCTAATACATCACGAGGATCAACTAAGAAGATTCTTGCTTCTCCTCCACCAAACATTTTTTGGAATACTAAATTAAATTCTTGATTTACTAATTCTAATGTTGATGAAATTCTAGAAATAATAATTTTATCCATTTCAGCAATAGCTTCTAAAATGATATTTTTAGCTTCTGTTAATTCTTGTTGGTTAGCATATATATCATCATGACGTTCTTTGATTTCAGCATAAAGCTTTATAGCTTCAAGATTAACATTTCCTAGTTCATCAATTTCTGTTTTTAAACGTGAAACAACTTCTCTAGCATCATCTAATTTTAAAGTCAGAATAAAGTTTTCTTTTGCTGATTCAAAAGTTAAATGATAATGCTCACTCAGTCTTTTAGTAGCTTCTTGAACATAAAATTCTGCTTTAGTTTTTTCAGTGATTTTTTCACTTGAGTTTGAAATAATTAATCTTAGTGATTTTTCTAATTCTTGTTTTGAAAGTGATGTTCTTGAAATTGAAGTATCAATTAATTCTAATTTTTCACGCTTAGATCTTAGTGTTGCTTGCACAATACCTTTACTTGATTTTAATTCATTTAATGAACCATCAATACTCTTGAATGAATCTGCATCAAATGTTTTCTTACTTTGTGTTTCAAAATCTAATTTTAAATCTAAAAATTGTTTTTCTACATTGTCATGTTTCTCGTTATTTTTTACTATTTCAATTGTTAATTCATTAATTAACCCTTGTTTTTCTTCTTTGATGTTTTCTAATTTGGTAATTTCTATATTAGCAATATCAATACCTTTTGTTAGTCCTGGAATAATTTCATGCAATTGTCTAATTTGATCTTCAATACCAATTAAGTTAGAACTATTAATTTTAGTTCCACCTGTCATAATTCCACCAACCCTAATTAAATCACCGTCAAGTGAAGCGATTAAATATTTCTTATCTACTAAGTGAGAAATTTTGTTTGCTGATTGAATATCTTCTACAATAATTGTATTTCCTAATAAAAACTTAATAAGTTTAGAATATTTATCTTCAGAGCTTACTAATTCAGAAGCAACTCCGATAAATCCTGATTTATTATTTATTTGTAATAAATAGTCTGACCTTATTTCTTTTTCATTAATAGAAGACAAAGGAATAAAGGTTGCTCTACCACCATTGTTAGCTTTTAGAAACTCAATCATCTTAATTGCTGTTTCAGAAGCATCTACAACAATATGTTGTAAAGCGTTTTGTAAGATTGATTCAATAGCTGAAGCATATTGTTCAGGAACATTAATAATATCTGAAACTGTTCCTTCCATTCCTCTAAATAATGATTTGTTATCAAGAATTGTTTTAGTACCTTTAAATAGATTGGTTTTGTTTTCTTTGTGATCTACTAAAACGTCAATCTTTGTTTTTACTTTTAAAAGATTGGTTTTCATAGTATTTGATTTTAATCTTAAAGTAGCAATATTTAATTCAATAGTATTAACTTCTTCTTTCTTATTACGAACATTTTGAATTGAAGATTCACCTCATGTTTTAAAGTGTTTAATTTCACTTGCATAAACTTCTAATTGAGATTTCATAGCATTAATTTTTTCTGCATTAGCAACTTGGATTTGTCCACTAATAATTAATTCTCTTTTTTGTTCTTCATTTTTAAAACGTACTTCTAAGTTATATAAGCTTTCATTTATTTTTTCTAAATCAGCATTCAATTCTCTAATTTCTTTTTCTAAATTAACTTTATAGTCAAGATTTTGTTCAATAGATATTTCTTGATCTTTGATTCTTGATTCAAGATCTTCTTTTGTTTCTTGAACTCCAATAAGCTCCGCTCTTAATGCTTCTAATTTTGAATTAAAAAGAGATAAATCATGAACTAACAGTCCAACTTCCACTTCTTTTAATTCTTTTGATTTTTCTAAATATATTCTTGCTTTTTCTGCTTGTTTTTCTAAAGGTTGTAATTGTTTTTTTAATTCCAAAACAACAGTATTAATTTTTTCTAATGATTCTTGAGTTTTTTCTAACTTTCTTAAAGCTTCTACTTTTTTAGCTTTGTATTTACTAGTTCCGGCAGCATCTTCTAAAATACCTCTTCTTTGTTCTGGAGTTGCTTGAGCAATATCAGAAACTGTCCCTTGAGAAATAATAGCTAATGAAGATTTTGAAATTCCTGATTCTAGGGCGATTTCTCTAATATCTCTATATCTTGCTATTTGATCATTAATGTAATAAGCATTCCCAGATTTACCTCTTTCAAGAACCCTTGAAATTGTAAATATTTTATGCGGAATTGAAAGTTTACCTTCTGAATTATCAAATGTTAAAGTTACTTCACATTTATTTTGTTCTTTTTCTGTTCTTGAACCAGCAAAAATAATATCTTCCATATTATCTCCACGAAGTGCCTTGAAAGATTGTTCTCCCAAAACTCATTTAATAGCATCATTAATATTACTTTTACCTGATCCATTTGGTCCTACAATACCAACAACACCACCATTAAACTTTAAAGTTACTTTATCTGCGAATGATTTGAAGCCTTTCGCCTCTACTTTTATTAATTTCATGAGATTCCTTTGATGAATTTTAATTACATATTATTATAATAAAATGTTATCACATTTATTATTAAAAACAATTATATATAACAATTATCACATTTAGTTTTTGTTTTGTTTGCCAAGCTTTTCTAAAGCGTTTTGAGCAGCAAGATTCTCTGCTATTTTTTTAGTTTTACCAACACCAACACCATAACATTTTGAGTCATGCATTAATTTTGTTTTAAAGTTGTTATCGGGTTGTTTAGTTGATATATAAAATATTTCAGTTGTAGAATGTGATTGAATTAATTCTTGAAAGGTAGTTTTAAAATCTTTCAAATTATTAATATCTGTTAATTTGATTTTAGGAGTTAAAAATTTTGCTAAAAATATGTCAACAGCTTCGCTTCCTAAATCTAAAAAAAGAGCACCAATGAAAGATTCAAAAAGATCAGCACAAATTTTAGTTTTATTAATTAATTCTTCACGATTGTTAGAACATAATAAATATTTATTTAAACCTAGTTCTTTTGATATTTTAGCAAGTGCCATATTATCAACATTTTTAGATCTAATTTGAGTAGCTTCACCAACACCAATTTTTTTAAAATGGTTAAAAATAGTGAATGTGGATTTAGCTTGAATAATTGAGTCACCCAACAACTCTAACATTTCATATGATTCACAATTTTTATGTTCATTTGAGTATGTTGTATGAGTAACTGCTCTTTGATATAAAGTAAGATTTTTATATTTAATTTTATATTTTATTAAAAAGTCTTCGATTAATAATACAGCCATTATAATACCTTTTTAAATTCTTCCAAAGCATTCATGTCTAAACCTTGTTTTAATTGCATTAAAGCGCCTTGGTACGCCTTAGCATCAGATGATCCATGACATTTAATGATAATTCCATCCACACCAATGATTCAAGCAGCACCAACATTTCGATAATCCAAATGTTCCTTAATATTGTTGAAAGCTTTTTTCAACATTAAAGCATTAATTTTTC
Organism: uncultured Mycoplasma sp.; assembly: GCA_947041065.1. Classification (GTDB taxonomy): domain Bacteria; phylum Bacillota_I; class Bacilli_A; order Mycoplasmatales; family Metamycoplasmataceae; genus UBA710. The sequence continues at coordinate 4,582 of CAMRCV010000011.1, read as the reverse complement.
TAAAAATATTTGATGTTAAATTCTCTTTAATAATTTTTTGGAAATTAAGGATTGCACCTTCCATTGATTTTAAAGCAATGTTTCCTGCATACCCATCAGAAACAATAACATCCACTTTACCTTCAAGAATATCTCTACCTTCAATAAATCCTAAATAATTCATTTCATTTGTTTCTTTTAATTTTTTTAACTCTGCGTGAGCAACATGGTGTGCTTCGAATCCTTTGTCATCTTCAGTCCCAACATTTAAAATACTTACTCTAGGATTAGGCGCCTTCAAAACAGTCGAAGCAAAAGCAACACCTAATTTTGCTCATTGAACCAAGTGCTCTGCATTAATATCTAAATTAGCACCAACATCTAACATCACAAATTTTTTATCTTTAATAATACATGGAAAAATTGGCATAAAAGCAGGTCTGCTAATACCTTTCAACCTTTTTAACAAAAAGATTGATGAAATCATTAACCTACCTGAATCTCCAGAAGAAAGACAAGCATCAACTTCACCTTCTTTTAAAAGCTTTAAAGTTGTTGTCATTGAATTGTTATCAAGATGAGCACTTCTAAGGCTTGAAGTTTTATCAATATCATTTGGATTATTAACAACACCAATACGTTCGTGAGGAATTAAAGTTTTGTTGATTAAATTTTCATCACCCACTAAAACAATTGCGTAATCATTATATTTTTTGACAAATTGCATAGAAGCTATAATTGCAGCTTCAACTCCATTGTCGTTTCCCATTACATCAAAAGCTATTTTTTTCATAAAACTTACTCTACACTAATCAAGAAATTATAAATTGGTTGATCTCCATTATAAATTTCAACTTCAACATCAAAGTTTGAAATAATAAATTTTTCTAATTCATTAGCATCTAATTTTGTTGAATCAGCACCATAATATATAACAACAATCTCTGCTGTTTTTTTTGATAACATCTCTTTTATTAATGCTTCTCCTGCTTTAATAATATCTCTTTTTCAACCAACAATTTTGTTTTCAATCATCATTAAAAATTCGCCTTTTTTAACTTTAACATTATTAATTTTTGTATCTTTAATAGCTGAGGTAATTTGACCAGTAACTAAGTTTTTCAATGAAGATTCCATTTCTTCTAAATTCTCTTCTAAATTTAATTCTGAAGAGAAATTTAACATCGCAGTAATTCCTTCAACTTGTGTTTTTGTTGAAAGAACTTTAATGTTTTTGTTTTTAATAATTTTAGCTGCTTGTTGCGCTGTTAAAATAATGTTTGAATTATTAGGTAAAATAAAAATGTTGTCAGCATTAACAAACTTAATAGCTTCAATAATATCTTGAGCAGAAGGATTATTTGTTTGTCCACCTTCAATAATATAATCACATTCGTATTCTTTCATTAATTCGATAATTCCTGAACCTGAATTACAAGAAATAATAGCTGAAGTTTTTTTCTTAGAACTTAAGTTGTTAACTTTTTTTTCTTGCAAGGTAATGTTTGATTTGGTGTCGCTTGCTTGAATGGTCATATTTTCAGATTTAATTGCATCAAATTCACCAAATTTTTGTGAATAATTCAAGATTTTACCAGGGTGTAAAGCGTGAATATGAATTTTAACAATTTCTTCGTCTTGAACAACAACAATAGAGTTTCCTAATTTTGATAACCCTTTAACAAATTCTGGTTTATTAAATTTATCAACTTGCTCTAATTTTAATATTAATTCTGTACAGTATCCGAATTCTCCATCATAAATTTCTAATTCACCTGTGAATTGTTGCATTTGTGCTTCTTCTTTTGAAATATCAACTGGTTTACCTTTAAAAGATTTTAAGATACCTTCTAAAATAATGTTTAGTCCTTCACCACCAGAATCAACAACACCAACTTCTTTTAAAACAGCCAACAAGTTAGGAGTGTTATCACAACTAATTCTTGCATATTTTAAAGCAAGTTCAAAAATTTCAATGATATCCATTGTTGGTTTAACATTTTTTTCTAAATTTTCATATGTTTCTCTAATAACTGTAAGAATTGTTCCCTCGATTGGGTTTATTACAGAAGCATATGCCATTTTAGAAGCTTCTTTGAATCCATTAACAATATTTTTAGATTCAATTTTAGTAAGTCCTTTTCAACCAACAGAAAATCCTTTAAATATTTGAGATAATATTACTCCAGAGTTTCCTCTTGCTCCCAAGAGCATGTCCTTAGAAATACTTTGTAGTAATTGATTTAAATTGGTTGGTTCTAATGTTAATAATGAATCTGCAGCCTTTTTAATTGTTGAAGACATATTGGTTCCTGTATCTCCATCTGGAACCGGGAATACATTCAAAGAATTAATTCTATTCTTATGATTTTGCATATTATTAGAAGCGGAAATAATAGCTTCTTTTCAATGTTTAATTGAAATGCTCTTCATTATTTAACGCCCTTTATATAAATATTAATAGTCCCTAATTTAAAATTTATTTTTTTGAAATTAAATGTGAATTGTTGTTTTATTTGTTGAGCAATATTGTTGATGGTTGAATCAATAGAAATAATAATAGCTACGTTCAAGTTGATAATATCATCTTTAACATTTAATGATAGTGATTGGAATCAGTTTTTTGATTCTTTTAATTCTTCATGAGAATCATCAATATTACAAAAACCTAAAATTCCTGGAATGGTTGAAAGGTGTTTTATAACGTTGTTTGATAGTGAAGAGACATCCATAATAATTTCCTTTTAATTTTAGACTAATTTATAGGAATTATAACATTTTATAAAAAAGTATAACTTAAAATATCATTTATAATATGAAATCTTTTAGAAATTATTCCTTGATCAAGAAAAGATGAATTTTTTTTACCTTAGCGCCTTGTCATAAGGAATACCTGCCGCCTTTGGACGAATGGCTTTTTTTCCAAAAATCGTCATAGCAATCAAGGTTCCTAAATATGGAATTGTTAACACTAAATATTTATAACTATCATATTCTTTTGGTACAAATGAAGAGAAGCTATAACTAATACCTAGTAGAAGAGAAAAAATTGCAGCTCCTAAAATTGCAGGAAGAATTTTTCATCTTCCTATAATCATTATCGCTAAAGCTAAATAACCCAAACCTTCAACAGAACCTTTAAAAGAAGATCCGCTAGTTCTGGTAGAAGTCATAAACATTGCTCCTGCTAATCCCGCTAATAAACCAGAGATTAAAACTCCTTGTCATTTAAAAAAATTAACATTTATTCCTGCAGCATCTGCTGCTTGAGGATTTTCTCCAACAGATTTCATTCTCAAACCTCATCTAGTTCTATTTAACATAATTCAAGAAATAATAATTACTGAAATTAAAACTAATGAACTTAAAGAAATAATTCCTGTTAATTCTTTTCGAGCATTGTTTCCTAAAGATAATTCAGCAACAGAATAAGACATCTTATTGGCTTCACCAAAAACAAATAAAACAGCTAATGTAATTGCAGGTGCCAAAATATTCATAGCAACTCCAGAAATAATATGGTTGGCTTTTAATTTAATAGTTGCATATCCATGCAAAGATGAAAATAAAGCGCCTGCTAAACCAGAAATAATAAACAATGGTATTTGTAGTCAAGGAGATGCATCAATTGTTCCTTTGCTAGAAAAGATACTAGCAAAAATCATATAAACAGTTGCTCCAAAAACAATAGTTCCATTAATTCCTATATTAACAATTCCGACACGTTCTGAAATAATAGATGCAATAGAAGTAACTGCAAGAATTCCGAAATACATAACAGCAAGCGTGATGATTGAATTAAATATTTCCATTATCTTTTCCCTCCATTTTGTTTTATTGATTTTTGTTTTTTCATTTCTTTTCTTTGTAGTTGATAAGTTTCTAAAATTATTTTTCTTTGTTCATGAAATACATTTTTGTTTTCCATTGCTAAAGTTTTAGATTCGCTCTTAAGCGTAATGATTTCAAAATATTTATTTTCAAAAAGTTCTTCATCTTTATCTTTTTTTATTTGTGAGATTTGTGAAAAATAATGTTCATGTTGTTCTTGACTTAAATCACTCAAAATTTGTTGCTTTTCAAACATTTTTTTTCATGCTTCTTTAAAGTTAATTTTCTTTTGAGATAATACTTTTCATATTTGTTTTTTAGCAATATTTTCAGCAAATAAATCTTGATCTAATTTCTCTTTTTTAGCAATTGATTTCTCTTTTATTTCTTTTCATGTTGCGCCACTTTCTGAATGTAAAGCTTTGATTTTTGAACTATTTTCTTTTTGAATTTCTTTTATTTTTTTCTTCTCTGAATTATATTCTTTAAACAATAACTTATAATGAGGATCCTTCCAATAAATATATTGATTTTTGAGATATGTGTATATCTTGAATTTTTCAAAAACAACCCCTATAGCTGCAACATAAATAATTATTCCAAACATAATTTGAGCAAAGTCTTCTGTTAGTGGTGGAAATAATGGTTTTAATGAACCACAACCTAATTTAATAATAGCAAAGAGAATAGAAGCTATCCCAATACCAAAAGAATTATTATAAACGAGCAAGGCAATTGCTATTGTGTCAAATCCCATAGTATCAGGTTCACT
>CAMRCV010000010.1 GCA_947041065.1 uncultured Mycoplasma sp. | reverse complement strand
TTTTAGAGTTCCTGAAAACAAATACTTTTGTTGGAAAGAAATTGAAATATTATTAATTAAATCTTTAGTGCTAATATCTTTAGAATTAACTCCATTAATTGTTATTTCACCACTTTGTGAGTCAAACAATCTTGTAATCAAGTTAATTAAGGCAGATTTACCACTTCCTGTTGAACCAATTATTCCAACTCTACTATTTTCCTTTATAGTAAAAGAAATATCTTTTAAAACATAGTCAATAGATTCTAGATTATATTTAAAAGATACATTCTTAAAAACAATGTCTCCAGGTTGGAATATAACTCCGCTTTCATTAAAGTGATTATTTTCTAATTGAATTACTTCTTGTATTCTGGTTTTAGAAGCGTGAGATCTAGCTTTGAATATTTTGATAACAATAAATTCAAAAACAGATCACATAATTAAATAAGAATAATTAATAAATGCTACAATATTCCCTACATTAGCGTTGGTATTTGGCATACCTCATGTAATTAAAGAAAAAATGAAAATTACAATAACGGATGTCGATGCTACAAAAGCTAAAGAAAAAGGTCATCCACTAAAAACTTTCTTTTCTGCTTTAATTGATGTTTTAATTAAAAAATCATTAATCTTAGTAAACCTTTGTCTTTGTCTTTCTTTTAAGTTAAAGGCTTTAACAACTCTTGCTCCAGTAATATTTTCTTTAATGATTTTGTTTAATGAATCTGTAGATTCCAATGCTTGAATATAACTTTTTTCTGCGTTCATTGATAAAAGAGAAATAATGACATAAAAGACAATTGCAAAACCAATTAATGCTAATGCAACAACATAATTCAATATTAAACACATGATAGAGAAGGAAACAAATCTAAACAACGTGGGAATAAATGTAATAATTAAAAAATTTAAATATGTGGAGTAATTTAGATTATCCAATTGTAATCTAGTCAGAAGAGAATTATCTTTATGATCTTTTAAATCTTCTGGAGAAAGGTATTGTATTTTTACAAACACTTTTCTTCTTATTTCAGCAAGTTTGGTTGTGGAAAACTTAGCAAGTGATCTTCTGCCAAAAAAAGTAAACAATAAACCCAAACATCCTGCTAAAAGCATAAAGAGTAAATTAAACATTACTTGACTTACTGGAAAAACTGTTTCATCAGCAATTGTTTTTTCTGCAGCATTAATTATTTTTCCTAACAAAAAAGGTAAGCTAGCTCCAAAAAGAGAAGAAAAAAGACTAAAAATTGACCCAAATACTAAATTTCGATAATCTATTTTATTCATTTCTCACATTTTAGTGTTTTTTGTTTTGGTTTTCAAAAGTAATCCTTTTTTTGTTTTATAACTCAATACTTTAAAAGAGATAAAAAAACATTTATCTTTTGAATAAATGATTTTAAATTTAAAATATTTTTTTTACTTAATAATTTGAGTAACTGATCCGGCACCAACAGTTCTTCCACCTTCACGGATAGAGAACTTTGTTCCTTCTTCAACAGCAACAGGGTAAATAAGCTTAATTGTAAGTTCAATATTATCTCCAGGGATAACCATTTCTTTACCTTCTGGCAATTCTATTCCACCTGTAACATCAGTTGTTCTAAAGTAAAACTGAGGTTTGTAGTTTTTAAAGAAAGGAGTGTGACGTCCACCTTCTTCTTTTTTAAGAGCATAAATAGCTGCTTTAAATTCTTTGTGAGGGATAATTGATCCTGGTTTAGCAAGAACTTGACCACGTTCAACATCTTCTCTAGCAATACCTCTTAATAAAAGACCTGCATTATCTCCAGCTAAGGCTTGTTTTAGATTTTTTCTAAACATTTCAATACCTGTAACTGTAGTTTTTTTAGTTGGGTGAATTCCTACTATTTCAACATCATCATTAATATTTAATTCTCCACGTTCAACACGACCTGTAGCAACAGTTCCACGTCCTGTAATTGTAAATACATCTTCAATAGCCATCAAGAATGGTTTATCTTTTTCACGAGCAGGAGCTGTAATATAACTATCAACAGCATCCATTAAATCATAAATTTTTTGTTCATAAATTGGATCACCTTGTAATGCTTTAAGAGCAGAACCAGTAATAACTGGAGCATTGTCTCCATCAAATTCATAATCAGATAATAATCCTCTTACTTCCATTTCAACTAATTCAATAATTTCATTAGCTTCTTCTGGCGAACCTAACATATCTGTTTTGTTTAAAAATACAACTATTTTAGGAACTCCAACTTGTTTTGAAAGCAAGATGTGTTCTCTAGTTTGAGGCATTGGACCATCTGTTGCAGCAACAACTAGGATACCACCATCCATTTGTGCAGCACCTGTAATCATGTTTTTAACATAATCAGCATGTCCTGGACAATCAACATGAGCATAATGTCTTGTCAATGTTTCATATTCTATATGTGATGTATTAATTGTTATACCACGAGCTTTTTCTTCTGGTGCTTTATCAATTGAAGCATAATCTTGTGCTTTTGATAACCCTTTTTTTGAAAGTGCTGTCGCAATTGCAGCTGTTAAAGTTGTTTTACCATGATCAACGTGACCAATTGTCCCAATATTAACATGCTCTTTCGTTCTATCGAAATCTTCTTTTGCCATTTTATTCTCCTTATTAAGTGTTTAATTCACTTTTTGTTATTTTTGTTTTGTTTATGTTTTGTTTATTTATTATATATTATTATTTAACATTTAATTTTAAATTATGGAATGTTGCTTCACCGTTAAATTGAGCAACAACACCTAATTCTTCTTCAATAGCTAATAATCTATTGTACTTAGCAATTCTATCTGATCTAGACATTGAACCTGTTTTGATTTGACCTGTATTTAAAGCAACTGCTAAATCTGCTATAGTTGTATCTTCTGATTCTCCTGAACGGTGTGAAATAACTGCTGTCATTCCTGCTTTATGAGCCAATTCAATAGTATCTAAAGTTTCTGAAACTGTTCCAATTTGGTTTAGTTTAATTAAAATAGAATTAATAACATCACCTTTAATTGCTTTAGCAAGAATTAGTTTGTTTGTAACTGTTAAGTCATCTCCCATAATTTGGTGTGTTTTACCAAGTTTTGTATTTTGAGCTTTAAATCCATCTCAATCTGATTCAGCAAAACCATCTTCGATTGAAATAATTGGGTATTTAGAAACTAATTTATCGTAGTACTCAACCATTTCTGTTGAAGTAAATTCAACTTTATCTTTCATGTTTTCAAATCCTGGTCTTTTTGAAGTAATTGCTTTTTTAAGTTTTTTGAAAACGTATTTTTTAGTTTTTTCATCATAAATTTCACTTGCTGCTGGATCCATTGCAATAGCGATTGCTTTTTTACCAGTAATTGAAGGATTAAACCCTGCTTTAGAAATTGCTTTTACTAGAAAATCAAGTCCTTCTTCATGGTTTTTTAAATCAGGAGCGAACCCACCTTCATCTCCAACTTGTGTTCCATAACCTGCATCATGTAACAATATTGATAGTGTGTGGAAAACTTTATTTGCCATTTGTAAAGCTTCTTTAAAAGTTTGAGCTCCTAAAGGCATAATCATAAATTCTTGAAAATCAAGTGTATTAGTAGCATGTTCTCCACCATTAATAACATTTAACATTGGTACTGGTAATGTTCTAGCATTAACTCCACCAATGTAACGGTATAAAGGTAAATCTAATTCATTTGCTGCTGCTTTCATAACTGCTAAAGAAACACCTAATATTGCATTAGCTCCTAATTTAGCTTTAGTTGGTGTACCATCTAATCTAATTAATAATTCATCAATTAAACGTTGATCTGTAGCGTCAATTCCTATTATTTCATTTGCTATTTTGTTGTTAACATTGTCAACAGCAAGCATAACTCCTTTACCACCGAATCAGTTACTTTCGTATTTTGATCCTTTATCTCTTAATTCAAGTGCTTCTCTTGAACCAGTTGATGCTCCTGAAGGAACAATAGCTGTTCCAAATCCACCCATTTCTGTGTATATTTCAACTTGGATTGTTGGATTACCACGTGAATCCAAAACCTCTCTTGCGTGTACATTTATAATTGCTGACATATTATCTCCTTTTGATTTTAAATTTTTAATATATTTAATTAATATTATACTATTATATTTTTCATATTTTCATATTTTTAAACAAAATTATTTTAATGATTTCTTAATTTCTTCTACTTTATTAAGTTTTTCTCATGATAAATTTAAATCTTCTCTTCCGAAGTGGCCATATACTGCAGTTTGTAAATATACAGGGTTTTGTAATTCTAAATCTCTAATGATTCCTCTAGGTGATAAATCAAAAACTTTGTTCACTATTTCTGATATCTTATCCTTAGATATTGTTTCAGTACCAAAAGTTTCATAAGAAATAGAAATTGGTTGAGAAACACCAATTGCATATGATAATTGAATTTCTAATTTTTTAGCAATTCCAGATGCTACCAAATTTTTTGCCACTCATCTTGCCGCATAAGCAGCAGAACGATCAACTTTTGTACAATCTTTACCACTAAAAGCTCCTCCGCCATGACGAGCCATGCCTCCATATGTATCAACAATTATCTTTCTACCTGTCAAACCAGTATCACCAATTGGACCACCAACAACAAAACTACCTGAGGGATTAACTAATGTTCTATAGTTTTTGTTTTTAAAAAACTTGCTAATTGTTGGTTCAATAATTAAATTTTTAACATCTTGTGCAAACTTTTCTTTCTTATAATCGCTTGTGTGTTGAATAGACATCAAAACATCTCTAACTTCAATATCTCCATTTTCCATATAATCAACTGTTACTTGTGACTTCATATCAGATTTAAGTTCTTTGAATTTCTTTGATATTCTCAATTCTTCGGCTTTTTTAACTAATTCATGAGCAACAGTAATTGCTATTGGCATATAACTTGCTGTTTCATCAGTTGCATACCCAAACATTATTCCTTGATCTCCTGATCCAATATCATCTTTTAAGTCAACACTGTTTCTAATTTCTTCTGATTGTTTATTAACATTAGAAATAATTGAAAAATCATTTTCAGTATATCCTAAATTCATAAGGATTCCTCAAGCTACCTTCACAAAGTCCACATAAGTTGATGTCGTTAGTTCTCCACCAATAATTACTAACCTGTTTGAAGCCATAACTTCAATAGCTACTTTGGCATGTTTATCATTTTGAAGTACCGCATCTAGGATTCCGTCTGAGATTTGATCACAAATTTTATCAGGATGTCCTTTACCAACTGATTCTGATGTAAAAATTCCTGTCATAAATCCCTCTTTATCTTTAATATAATTTAAATAATAACATAAAATAACTTATGATATTTATAATAGAAATAACGACCTATATAAGGAGAGCAAATTTATGATTAAAATATTATTAGCAGGGACACCAGCTTTCTCAGTTCCTATATTTGAAGAGATTATTAAAAACTTTGAAGTAGTAGGAATAATTACTCAACCAGATAAAAAATCTGGAAGAGGAATGAAATTAATTAGTTCTCCTGTAAAAGATTTAGCAGTTGAACACAATATCAAATTATTTCAAGCAAATAAAATTGGGGAATTATTCGAAGAATTATCTTTACTAAAATTTGACATCTTTTTAACTGCAGCATTTGGACAATTAATTCCTGACAATATTTTAGCATTGCCTAAAAAAGGCTCAATTAATGTACATGGTTCTTTATTGCCAAAGTATCGTGGAGCAGCACCTATTCAACACTCTATATTAAATGGAGATACAGAGACAGGCATCTCTTTAATATATATGATTAAACAAATGGATGCAGGAGATATTATTTTCACAACAACCATTCCTATTAGTGAGCAAGATTCTAGCGATGATATGTTTGGTAAATTGTCTTTAAATGCAACTGAGCATATTACAGACTGATTAACTAAATTTTATAATGGTGACTTTCAAGCAATCAAGCAAAATATTGATGAAGTGACTTTTGCTTCTAAATTAAATAAAGAAGATGGATTGCTCATAAAAGATAATTCAAAAACAATGATTAATAAAATTAGAGCATATAACTCAAACCCCGGAGCTTATCTATTTATTAATAATAAACGTGTGAAAGTATTCGAAGCAACAACTGTTGAAAATAAAAGTTATTTAAAAATTGAAACACTAGATGGTTTTATTTACTCTTCTAAATATCAATTTGAAGGTAAAAAGATTATTCATATTAAATAATTTAATTATAAATTTAATATAATTAAAGTGATTATGAAACAAAAGAAACCTTTTTCAAAAACTCAATTTGAATTCAATAATCAAGAAGATGTGCAAGATTTTTGAAAGTCACAAATTTGAAAATTAGAAATTAAAAAGAATATCTGTTCAGGATTTACAATTGTCTTGAATTTAATTGTCGCTTTATTGAATATCGCTATTTTTGTACTTTTAATTTTAGCGGTAGTGATGATTATCCAAAAAGTTAATGAGCCAACTTACAATCCAGAAGATGTTAATCTTACAGGAATTATTTTCTTAGTTTCTCTTTCAATAGCTCTTTCTTTAGGAATTATAATTTGTTCTTTCTTTTTGATTTCAATTAAGAATAAAAACAAATTTAAAATTTATCAAAAGATTTGTTTAGACCTTAATAATTTATTAATCAACAATGAAAATCAAGATGTCGAACAAGAAATTAAAAACATCATTGATAAGAACTTAATATTTAAAAAAGAAAAACTTTTTAAATCATTGAAGAACTTCGTAAGCGAGGATAAAATAAAATGATCATAAATAACGATAAAAATTTAAACATCAGCGGTAACATCAATTACTTTATTGGTTTGTATAAAAGAAAGATAATGGTTTTAAAATCTTTTGTTACCATCACTAATATTATCTTTCCAACTATAGCTTTATTTTTAGTTATTATTTCCACTTTTAATATAGCGGGTGAGGGGCATGAAACTTCTATTACAGGAAATAACTATGTTATTTTTTCAGCGATGATTTCAGGAATTATTGCATTAATTAATTCCCTTGTTTCTTTTTTCTTATTAAAGGAAAAAATAACTAATTATAATGCGATTTATTATCAACTAATTATTGAAAAACAAAAGTATGAATTAAATGGTGGTCAGTACTTTAACTTAAAAGAAGTCGAAGAAAAACAAAAGGTTTTTGAGAATCAACTTTTTACTATCATCACTGGATATAACCAAGAAAGTCAAGAGGAGAAATAAGATGAATCAAGAGCAAAAAAATATCGTTGAAAAATATTGAAAAAAATACAAGAAAAAGTATTTAGTTTCAAGAATTACATTTGTTGTTATTAATGTTTTCGTTTTTACTGCTTCAGCACTTTTAATTGTGCTTAACTTATTTACTTTAAAATACAATGATCAATTCCCAGAAATTAAAGATATCTTTATTGCGCTTGCGATAATAACAGGGATTGGAACTTTTTTTATTTCAATCGTTAGTGCATTTCAATGAAAAGAAAAGAAACAAAAATATAACGATCAAATTGTCGCTATATCTAAAATTTCTGAACACCGTGAAGAAATCAATAATGAAGACTTTTTTAAATTAATAGATGATTTAGAAAAAATCTTAGTGAGCGATAAACTTTAAAAAAACATACCTGCTACAAAAGTAACAAATATTAGTTATTTATTTTTAAGAATAGAATTAATTTTCGTCTTTTGGAATCGCTAATAAAAGTTCTTGTGTTTTAGAAATTTCTTGTTCTACTTCTTTTTCAATTTCTTCAATGTCAATTATTGCAACTGAATTAATTTTTGAGTTATCTTTAACTTGAATAATTTTGACACCTTTTGTAGCTCTGCTTGTTTCATTAATTTGATCAAGAGTTGTTCTAATAGCAATACCTTTATTAGTTACTATCATTACATCTTCATTACCTTTAACTAAACCTACATATATAAGGGCTCCTGATTTATCAACGTTAATTGATTTAACACCTTTGGCACCTCTTTTAGTTTGTCTATAATCTTCAAGTGGTGTTTTTTTAGCAAAACCAGATGCTCCAATAGAAAGAACTATTATACCCTCTGTTGTATTAGATGCTCCAATAACCTTGCTTTTTTCATCATCGAATTTCATCCCAATAACACCAGTTGCTGTTCTTGACATTGATCTTACTTGATTTACTTGGAATCTAACTACTTTTCCATTATTTGAACCAATAATGATTTCTCCATCTTCAGTAACTTTCATTGCTTTGATAAGTTTGTCATCTTCCTTCATTTTAAGAGCAATTTTACCATTTTTATTAATTCTACCATATTGAGAAATTGGTGTTTTTTTAACAATTCCATTTTCAGTAATTGTCATTAAATATTCATCATCATTATATGAATTAGTTGTTAACATAGAAACAATTTTTTCATCTTTTTGAATTTGAATAATATTTTGGAAAGGTAATCCTTTTGCTTGTTTAGAAAGTTCAGGAATTTGGTGAGCTCTTAATCTATAAACTCTTCCGTAAGAAGTAAAAATTAACAAGTCTGTATGTGTTGTGGTTGAAATAATCTTGCTCACATCATCATCTGAATAAGTTGTTTGTGTTGAAGAACCAACTCCACCTCTATTTTGAACTTTGTACTCCATTAAAGGAATTCTTTTTACATAACCTCTTGCTGACATAGAAATTAAAATTTTCTTTTCAGGAATTAAATCTTCGTCTTGAATATCACCGATATTATTAACATCGATTTCTGTTCTTCTGGCATCAGAATATTTGCTTTTTATTTCTTCAAGTTCATCAACAATTAAATCAATAGTTTTTTCTTTTGAACCTAAAATTTCATTGTAGTAACTAATTTGTTGAACTAATGAAGCTAATTCTTCAATCATTTTTTCAATAGCTAAACCGGTTAGTCTTCCTAAACGCATTTCAGTAATAGCTTTTGCTTGTTTATCAGATAAATCATATTTGGCAATTAAAGCTAATTGAGCTTCAACATCTGTTTTAGATTTCTTAATAATAGCAATCATTTCATCGATATTTTCAATAGCTATTTTTAAACCTTCTAAAATATGAGCTCTTGATTGTGCTTTTTCAAGTTCAAATTGTGTTCTTCTAGTTATAACTTCAACTTGATGCTTTAAATATACTTCTAAAGCAAATTTTAAATTCAAGATTTTGGGTTCTCCATCTACTAAACCAATCATGTTAACACTGTAATTTGTTTGTAAATTAGTCATTTTAAATAATTGATTCAATAAAACTTCAGGAACAACATTTCTTTTTAATTCAATTACTACTCTGATTCCTTTTCTAGATGTTTCATCTCTTAAATCAGTAATTCCATCAATTTTTCTATCTTTTACAAGTTGTGCTATTTTTTCAATCATTGCTGGTTTTTTAACATCAAAAGGAATTTCTGTTACAACAATTCTTGCTTTACCATTTTTTAAGATTTCAATATGAGTTTTTGAACGTGTAGTTACAGAACCTCTACCAGTTGTATAACCATCAATTATTCCACGTCTACCAAAAATAGTTGCCCCTGTAGGGAAATCTGGCCCTTTAATAAATTCCATTAATTCATCAATAGTAATTTCAGGATTTCTAGCAAGAGCAATTACTCCATCAATAACTTCTTGTAAGTTGTGAGGCGGGATAGTTGTTGCCATACCAACCGCAATACCAACAGATCCAGACACTAACAAGTTAGGAAATCTAGAAGGTAAAACAACAGGTTCTAATTCTGAACCATCATAATTGGGCATAAAGTTAACAGTATCTTTTTTAATTCCATCAATCATTTCAGAAGCAATTTTTGACATTCTTGCTTCAGTATACCTCATCGCCGCAGCAGAGTCTCCATCAATTGAACCAAAGTTTCCATGACCATCTATTAAAGGGTATCTTAAAGAAAATTCTTGAGCCATTCTTACCATTGATTCATAAATAGCAGTATCACCATGAGGGTGGTACTTACCAAGTACATCTCCAACAATACGTGCTGATTTCTTATATTGTGAGCTAGAAGTTAATCCTAATTCGGACATTGAAAATAAAATTCTACGGT
>CAMRCV010000009.1 GCA_947041065.1 uncultured Mycoplasma sp. | reverse complement strand
TTGTCAATTAAATTTATTCTATCATCAGCTACATTCTTTACTAAATATTTTATTCTCTTTATATAAAAGGAATCGGACTCGGATATTTTATTAAATTTAATATTAAATTTAATTTCCAAATTTTGTTCATCATTAAAATCGAGTAAAACAGAATTGATCTTTAAAGCACCATTGTCATAAATCAACTTCCCCTTGCTAAATGAAATAATTTTGTTGAAAAAGGTATCAGAGGGGCTCATTGTTATCACACCTTCTTCTTTATTATTCCAAGTTCTTTCGAATTCTGCTTTAGCATCTTCGATTTTAGCTATTTCTCTATTAGATGCACCCGCCCAATCAAGAGTTATATCAAATCTCTCGGCGTTAGATTGTACTGCACTATAAGTTTCATTATTCGAACCGTTAAAAAATACACTATTTTCTTTGTCTGAAAAAATTCCAAATTTAGAATGATAGATGCCTGTAGATTTAGTCATAAAAGCTATTTTTATATCAACCATTCCTATTTTTATTAAATAAGCAAGGTTAGATATTTCTCTAGATTCGATAATATCATCATCCCAAAATTCACTTTCAGATCTTGCTTGAATATTTGCATAAGCTTCTTGCATTTCTAAAAAATCACTTTCAGAAACTTCATGAGACATAATAAACCTTATTTTTCCGTTGTTTATTTTGAAATATTCCAAACCTTTAGAATATAGCTTTAAAATAGCAGAACTAAAATAACCAGTTGCTCTATCATAGTTTTCAGTTTCACTAAAAACAGGAATATAAAATTCCTTTATAATATCTGAAGATTGAGTTGTATAAGAATTTTTAAGATTAAGATTTTTCAGCATTAGTTTTTATTTCAACTATTTTATTTTCTATTTTTTCACAAATGTCAATTATTTCTTTTTTCATCTCAATTGAACTTATTTCCACTTTTTTCAAATCAATAGAATTAATCATTTCATAAATTCTTTCTAATTTTTCTTTTTCTAATTTCTTTTCATTTTTAAACCTTAGATTTTCATCATGATTTTCTAGACTTTCTTTGAATTCACTAGAATATTTACTCGATCTAATATTTGCTAAATTTTCGTTTACGGGAAGTGAGTTGTCATACATGTTGTCCAATTCAACGTCTAAATCGCTTAATTTTTTAAATACTGCTTGTGATTCTTCTCCGTCATTTTTAGACATAGCTAACAAAGTTTTACCATTGTCCCTTATGACCCTCGTTAAATCTCCACTACTTGATATTTTTATTAAATTAAATAAAGTGTTTTTAATATTATTTTTATCTGTTATATCATTTATTTTTTTAAGAATTAATCAAATTTCCCTCATTGGACCTTGAAGTTTTCAATTTGTTGCCAAATACAACTTACCTTTACTGTGAATGCTTTCTAAATAGTCATCAATTAATTCATAAGTTTCTAAATATTCATTTATTTTTTGTTTATCTCAATTACTATTTTTAGCATATTCTTCAACAGTTAATTCTTTTTCAATTTTAATATATTTATAAACGTCAATTATCTTATCCATTACATCATAATCAACTTTTTCTTCTGTTGCATGTTGTATTTGTAACTCCAATTGTTTAATTTCTTTTCTAGAAATATCTTTAGGTAATATAATTGCTTCAAAAAATAAAGATTCTAATTTGTTTGAATTTTCTTTAGACAAAACTCTCAAACAAGTGAAACGTCTATTTCCATCAATGACAGTTCCATCATGAAGAACCACTCCGGTTTCATGTTGTCCAAAATTATCAATACTATTCTTTGTAGATTTGAACGCTGTTTTATTAGAGTTAATTATAAATTTTTCAATCAAATTGTTCAATTCAGATGAAGCTACAATGTATTCTTTATTTAATTCAATTCCTGTTTCATTTTCATGTTCATTTATCTGACTTGAAATTCTTCCGTTTTTAGTATTATAGTTCAATAAATTTAAACTTATTTTGTAAACTTGCAAGTCTTTTTTTACACCATGCAAAACAACACTTTTAGTTTTGTTTATTAATTCTACACCTTCGCCTTTTCCTACTATATCCAATAAATCTATTTTCATATTAAACCTTGCTTTCATCAAATTTTTCTAATTCATCATAATATTTATCTTTATCAATAAAACTTTTCTTTAATTCGTTGTTGTAATAAATATTATCGCATTTTTTTAGATAAACTTCCAATTTATCTTCTTCAATAATAATAAAATATTTATCTTCCAAATGATAACTCAAATCTCTGTTAGAAACAGAACCAAACTCACTAACTAAATATTCAATGAAACTAGAGTTTGTAATTACTTTTTTTTCTTTATAAAATATTTTGTTCGTGGTTCTAATTACCATTCATTCCAAAGCGTGCTCTAATAAAGATTCGAAAAAATAATCTTCAAATCCAAAATCATCTCACTTCTCATTCATTTCATTTCTGATCATTTTTACAGAGTAAAATCTTTCACCCAATTCTTCATGAATATTATTTAAACTGCTAAGTAATTCATTCAATAAATTTTCATTGAATTTGTTGCTTAATAATTTTTCTCTGGTTATGCACTTGTTTTTTGTAAAATGAAAGATTTTTTTATCTTTTAACAATTTATCCATATATTCATACCTATTATATTTTGTGAAAATATTTTTATCAAACATTCCTTTTCCAATCATTTCAGCAGCAATTGCATCTGTAAAATAGTTGTATTCTTTTTTGAAAATATAAGATTTTTCAATTTTATAACCTAATTTTAAAATATTTTTATTATGAAACATTTCTTCTGGTATGTTAAATTGATTGAAAATTGATTTAACAATATCGATCGAAATAATATCTTGTTGGATGTCGCCTTTATGCAACTCATTAAGGATGTTATTTTCTTGAATATCTGTCAATGACATAAAGTCAATTATATATTCATTATTGATGTGGTATTTTGAAAGTAAAACTGGTAAATTTGATTTTAGAGTAGGTATATCATTTCCATATTCCAAATTTAGCATATTATAAAAATCATTTTCTTTGATAGGAGCCAATTCGAAAATTAATTGCTTATAAAATTCTTTTTTATCTTTATAACCAATTAAAATATTTGGCATCCTTTTAATTAAAATACCTTTATTCTGTATATCGCTAAAATATTTTTTAATTAAATTATGTAATTCATAATGATTTCAAATATCTAAATCATGTTTGAAAAATGTGTGTTTATCATAAAAATACTTACTTGAATATAAACCCTTATAATTTAAAAGAATATCTTCTATATTTGACAATACATTTTTATCAATCAAAGAATAATCATAATACCTGACTTCTTTTCCAAAAGATAAAATTAGACTTTCATTTCTTTCTAATTTAGCAATTGTATTTCTACCTTTTTCAATTATCAAATTTCGCTCCATTGCAAATTCAATGAACTCTTTTTCTAATTGTTCAATATGAAAAACTTTGCCCTTGTTAAGGTGGATAAACAAATTTAATATTTCATGAAAATTTATTTTTATCAATTCGTTGTTTTCAAAAATTAAATTATTATATTTCAAATAAGCCTCTTTTTGATCAATATTTAACTCATTAAAAAAATTAATTTCATTGTATTCTCCGTCATCTTCACTGTTAACTTTTTTGTAAAAATATTTTAGGTAATTATACGTTTCAATATTAATCTCAAATATTTCACAAAATATTTGAGAAGGAACATTAAAGTCATAAATCATATTAAAGTATAAAGACGAATTTTTATTTAAAATTTTAAAATCATATAGAGGTTTGCACATTTTTTTGACTTCTCTAGAGTTAAGATTTAATTCTTGGGATATTTTTGAAAAATTATATTTTTTCAAAATCAATGAAATACATTTATAAGATAATGAGTGCGAGTCTATATTATCGTTTACAACTGTCATAATATCCATTTTGGTTGTCGTACCATAAGAAACTTTTCTTACTCCTTCTGGCGATGGAAATACAACTTTATTTAAAATAAGTTTATCAATATTTTGAAAAACAATTTCTGGATCTAGAGAAGTTTTATTTATCAAAGAAGTAATGCTACTTCCTTGATCTTCTATGTTTTCATATATAGATGCTAGATTTTTTATGTCAAAATAATCTTCACTTTGTGAATATAAAGATAAGGCTGTTTCCATTTTTTCCAAAGAAACACCTTCAAGGTTTTTTGTATTTTTATTATACAAAGAAATATTATTATTTTTAAGCAACAGCAAAATATCTAAATCCAAATTATTGTCAAGGTGTTTTAGGATTGATTCTGTTAAATTATATTTACATAAAATACCTAAGTTATTAAATGGTTGTTTAAATTTATTTTCTATCAAAAAATCAGCAATATCATTCATGATTTTTCCTTCTATTTTATAAGTTTTATTGTAAAAATCACTTATTTCAATTCCAATTTCATCTCATTTTTCAATAAGCTTAATTGAAATATTTTTATCTTTAATGATATGTAAATCTCAAATTGTTCTCATTAAAAATCCTTATTATTTAATATTTTTCATTATCTCAGAAACAACGCCAACAATTAGAGCATTACCCATTGTAAAGTATCTTGCTCTATTTGGCATTCCTTCTGTTCAATTATCATCAAATCCATTTAAACGTTCACATTCAACAGGAGAAAGAAATCTCGCCCCTTGCTTAGTTTGTACAATATGTGTTGATCTATTGGAAGTAGCTTCACTAGTTAACATAGTTCTAGCCGCTTTATCTAAATCATCATACAAATTCATTTTACCTTCAGAATAATTATATTTAGTTCCATCACTCTTTTCTCTTATGAGACGTTTGTGACTTTTATAATATTCCATTTTTTCAAATTGATGATTAGTTAATAATAACTCATTATTTAGATTTTGTTGAATAAGAATGTCTCTAAGCACAAGTTTTTCACCTTCATATTTGCTCAAAAACTTTGAACTTGTTGCAATTCCGCTTTTCATCTCTCCATATTCTAAGAACTTTCCCTCACTATAGGTATCAGAAAGGTCTTGTAAATCATTGTAAGAATTTATATTAACTTCTAGTGGTTTATCTATTAACTCGAACTTAAAAGCACGCTTAAATATATCTTGTTTTTTCTGAGATTGTTTGTAAGCAAAGATGAAAACTCTTTTTCTTCTTTGTGAAAAACCAAAATCAGAACCATTATTAACCATTCATTCCACGTTATAACCATTATCATTAAAACATTTTAAGATGATGGCAAAATCTCTACCTCTTTGTTTGGCAGGAGACTTTAATAAACGATCTACATTTTCAAGTAAGACATATTTTGGATTACGATTTTTTAATATTCAATCGATTTCTCATCAAAGAACACCTTTGATTCCTTCAATACCTTTAGCCTTAGTTGTTGCTACTGAATAATCTTGACAAGGAAATCCTCCGACTAGAAGGTCAAATTTTTTAGGAATTTGTTCTTTAGCAATAGAAATATCTTCATTTGAGTGTTTATCTGAAACTCCAAAATGTCTTTCATAACAATCGAAAGCATGTTGAATTTTTTTATTTGGTTCTCATTGATTAGCTCAAATAAAATCAAAATCTTTGCCTGATCTTTGAGCTGCTACCCGGAAACCACCAACACCAGCAAATAATTCAACTACTTTAATTGGTTTCGACATTTAACTTGATTCCTTTTTGGTTATTATAATATAATAACATACAAAGAAAAAATGGTAATTATAGATTAAATAAATAATTGCATTTGGAGGAATTTTGGAATATACATCTCTTGAGCAAATACTTAAAAAATGTGAAGAAATTAAGAACAAAAAAGTAAAAGATATTGTTTCTCAAGAAAATATTTTAATATCAGCAGATAAGGGCAAACTGGGTAACTTAATTCAAAAAGAGGTATTTCATATTGAAGTAAACAACAATAGTGCCCCTGATTTTGAAGAATTAGGGATTGAATTAAAGGTAACTGGATTAATAAAATATAAAAAACCTGATAATGTAGGTAGAAAATATAAAGCTAAAGAAAGAATCTCGTTAGGGATGATTAACTATGGTTCTATTCTTGATGAACCAACTTTTGAAAAATCACACATCTATTTCAAAATGAAAAAAACTCTTTATATTTTTTATGAATACAGATATGACAAACCAATGTCTGAATGAGTAATTGTTGATTTTAAATATGTTGAATTGGATTTATCAACCAACATCAAAACTCTAACAGAAGATTATGATGTTATTTTTTCAAAAATTAAAGATGGAAAAGCTGAAGAATTAAGCGAAGGACTAACTAAACAATTAGGAGCATGTACAAAAGGAACAGGGAAATCTTTGGTAAAACAACCTAACTCTGAAACATTAGTAAAACCTAGAGCTTTTAGTTGAAAACCAAACCATGTTAACCAAATATTTTATAGCGAAGGCGTTGAAGTACCTGAAGCAGATGTTATGAATTTTATTATTGATAAAATACAACCCTTTAAAGGAATGAGTATGATCAACATTTATCAAAAACTAAATATTGAAATTTCAAATGATAAAAATCAAAAAGTAAAAATCATTAACAAAATAATGGGCGTTGATAGTTATTCAAAAATCCCTAACATTAAACAAAGTATTTTTAAGATAAAGAATATTGAATTAAAAAATACCGGAAAATTAAAAGAAGAAATAGGGTTAATGAATGTTAATTTGAGAGAATTTATTGATAACATTCCTTTTGATGAAAGTGAGTTATATACATTTTTAACATCGTATAAATTTTTATTTATCGTATGACAAAAAAGAGAAAATGAATCTATTTTAAAAGATGTTTTACTTTTTCAATTTGATAGTGAATTAATTAAAAAAGCAAAAATTGTTTATGAAGACACTAAATCAAAGTTTCTTTTTGGAATGGATATAGAAGTTAAGAATGGAAAAAGATTTACAAATTTAATTCACAAATCCGACAATCAAGGATTTCACCTAAGACCTCATGGCGAAAATGGAAAAGATACTATAACAACTCCTTTTAATCAAATTATTACTAATCATCAATACTGATTAAACAGTAACGAAGTAGAAGATGTTATCAAAGTTATTAGTTCAAAATAATTTATTTTATTTTTTTAATATTAATTATTTCTCCTGCAGAAGGTTTTTCAGTGAAGTATATAGAATTTTTTATTTTTTGTTGTTTTTTATCAAACTCTATTATTTCATATCCGTCATGTACTCGGTCAGAGTTGTCTTTATAATTCGCTTTTTGAATGTATTTCAAGTATATTACAATCGTCTTTTTATCTTGAGACGAAGATACAATATAAGATTCACTATCAGATGTTGAATCACTACCTTCAACTGTTTTTTGTTTTTTAATAATTTTACCATCATCACTTATTTCTAATGAAAATCAAATTTTATTCATTCCTTGCATTAACTTTTTATCACTGTTGATGTAAGCGCTATATTTAAAATCAGCTTCATAACAACCAACGAAAGATTGTTCATAAAAAAAATGTAAATATTTATTTGTAGAATAATCCGGAATTATATTCATGAAAGCATTAAAAGAAAACTGCAAAACAATAGGAATTATCGCAAAATATGCATAATAATTATTATCTCATGTAGAAAAAACAATAACAAATATAGCCGCCATTGCCGCCATAGTAAGGTTGAATAATATAATAAATTTCTTAACTCATAATTTCATCTCATTTTTCCTTTACATTTTTCCATTCTTTTTTCATATCAATTTTACTGTAATTTTTGAAATGGGCATTCTTTCTTGCGATCTTAAATAAATCATATTCATTAACTTTATGACAATACACTTCCAACAAAGGCAATGAATTAAGTGAAAAATATTCTTCAACAACACCGGCAAAGTAATGTCTATATCCATGGTCTTGGTATTCCATTTCCCCAATATTTCTTTTGTATAAATTTTCACATCAATCAATAACTCTCACCAAAACTTCTTCAGGGGTTAGGATTTCATCGGTCCTTAAAGATAAACAAGCTTTCCCATCAAATTCTAAATGCGCATCTTTAATATGAAAGAAATCTTCTTTATTTATAATTAGTAATTTAGGGTTTTTAATTTTATAAATTTTCTTTATTGATAATTGGCATTTCAAACTGTTTTTATAATGAAATTCAAAAATATGTGTTTTTTTTATAAAAACAAAATAATACTTATTTGAATCTAAATTTAAATTAAAGTATTCAATTAAATCTTCCATGGTTTTTCTGTGACTGCTGAACCTAAATTTTTAGACCTTATTTCTGAATTTATATTTAACACTCTTAACGATAACTTCATAATATCTATTTTTAAGTCCTGAAGTACTAAAGAAATATTTTGCATATCAATTAAAGTTTTGATATTTAAATTTATTATACTAGAGTTAGAAGGATTTATATAAGTATTTAAAATTGTGCCTGAATTTTTTAAATTATTTAAAAAATAAATAATGTTAGAAATGGTGGTTGTCATTTGTCCCATATATCCCAAATCTTTAGATCCAGCATTAACACAAATCAAAAGATTTTGTACAATTGAAGGAATCAACCCACTAACTTCCTTGTGTTGTCTTAAATAAAATTTTATTAATTTAGAAGTATCTCTTAGTGCATCACTAGTTGACTTAGAAAAAACATCATTAATATTTTTAATTAAATTTAAATTATCAGATTTTATTTCTTTGTTTTTGCTTTCATCAAAGATTGACTGATGATTATTTAAATTTTGCATAATTACATAATCAGCATTAAATTCTTTATTTCAAACAACATTAACACATTTATTTTTTCTAAAAACTCTATTACCAAATTCATTTTTTAATATAATTTCTAATTCATTTTTCTTAGATATAAAATTGTTATTATTAATTTGAACAGCTACATCTAAATCATATTCATGTTCCGGATTTTTAGGTCTTATTGATGTCTTGGTGGCAACAGAGCCTTGTTTTGAAATTTTTGCAAAATTACCACTCTTCTCTAATAATTCTTTTGTATTTTTGTATGTTTTTATTATTTTTATATATCTATCTACATCAAGATTAATATTCTTTTCCATAAATTCTTTTACATATTTTTGACTCATTTGTTCTCCGTTATTTTTATTTTTGTGTAGTTAAATTATACTAAAATTAGCAATAAAAATTAAATATTGCTAATTTTATTTTTATTCAAATATATTAAAGTATGTAAATATACTAAATTAAGTTTTCTAATTGTGTTTTATATTAATAATTTATACATTTAACTTGAACCCTTTTGACTTATTCATAATATA
Source organism: uncultured Mycoplasma sp. (assembly GCA_947041065.1). Classification (GTDB taxonomy): domain Bacteria; phylum Bacillota_I; class Bacilli_A; order Mycoplasmatales; family Metamycoplasmataceae; genus UBA710. Next base: position 820 of record CAMRCV010000009.1, on the reverse strand, counting down.
ATATGTTTTAAAGAGAAAATGCTAATTAAATATTAACATTTGGAGGCATCATGGAATACATAACACTTGATCAAATAATTGGAAAATGTGCAGAAATTAAGAATAAGAAAGTTAAAGATATTTTGACATCACAAAATGTCTTGGAATCTCAGGATAAATTACAATTAGAAAACCTTATTAAAAAAGAAGTTTTCAACATTAAATTACAAAAAAACAATCCTAATAATTTTGAAAAATTAGGGATTCAATTAAAAGTAACTGGATTAATAAAATATAAAAAACCTGATAATGAAGGCAGAAAATATAAAGCGAAAGAAATTATTTCATTAGGGTCAATTAGTGACCAAGCAATTCTTGATGAACCTAATTTTGAAAAATCAGCTTTATATAACCAAATGCAAAAGACTTTATATGTTTTTTATGAATATAGATATGACAAACCAATGTCTGAATGAAAGGTTATTGATTTTAAATATGTTGAACTAGACGCCTCAACCAATATTAAAACACTAACAGATGATTATGCTCTGATCTCATCAAAACTTAAAAAAGGGAAGGTGGCAGAGTTAAGTCAATCTTCAACAGAAGAATTAAGTATTGTAATTTCTGAAGCATCAGAAGCTTCTGTTACATCAAGAGAGTTTTTATTAAAACCTAATTATGTTAACAAGATATTCTATAGCGAAGGCGTTAAAAGTAATGAAGGTGATGTCATGTTTTCGATAGTTAGTAAAGTCCAACCTTTTCATGGATTAACAATTGGAGAAATTTATAAAGAAATGCAAATCCCGATTCCTGAAGCTAAAAATCAAAAAGATGC
>CAMRCV010000008.1 GCA_947041065.1 uncultured Mycoplasma sp. | reverse complement strand
ACCAAAATTTCAGCAAGTAATTTTTCTAATTTACTTCCTGTTAAAGCAGAAATGAAAATAATTGGTGCTCAAGACATGAATTTAAATTCTTTTCTGACTTTTTTCTCATATTCAACCATTGTGTATGTATCTTTTTGAATTAAGTCTCATTTATTAATAACTATGATAATTGGTTTTTTAACTTCCATTGCATAACCAGCAATTCTAGCATCAAAATGAGAAAGTTCATTAGTTGCATCAATCATCAAGAGTGCAAGATTACTTTCATCTAATGAATTAAAAGCTCTACCTAGAGCATAATGATCAATTGATTCTACTAATTTTGATTTTCTATTAATTCCGGCAGTATCGATTATTTCAAATTCTTCTTCACCAATAATTAACTTGGAATTGATTGAATCTCTAGTTGTTCCGGCAATTTCTGAAACGATAGCTCTTTCTTCTTTTAGCAATTTATTCAATAAACTACTTTTACCTGCATTAGGTTTCCCAATTATTGAAAGTTTAAAGTTATCTTCTGCAGCATCGTCATTTCCTTCAAATTCTTGAAAAATAGTTTCTAATAATTCTCCAACACCTTCTCCGTGAAGAGCTGAAATAGGTAATATATCATCTACTCCCAATGTATAAATAGATGGATCGAATGATTTGTTACCTTCTGTTTTGTTAGCGGCAATAATAATTTTTTTACCACTTTTTCTAATTAAATCAATTACATGAAAGTCTTCCTTAGTAACATCCATACGACCGTCCAAAACAAAAACAACAACAAGGGCTTCTTCAATAGCTATTTGTGCTTGTATTTTAATATCTTCTAAAAAAGGTTTTTTTTCAGTACTAATTCCTCCTGTATCAATAACAGTAAATTGCTGATTTAATCAACTTACTTTATGATACAAACGATCTCTAGTAACTCCTGGCTCATCATAAACAATAGATGTTCTTTTTCCGATGATTCTATTATAAAGAGTACTTTTCCCTACATTGGGTCTTCCGATTATTGCGACTAGATTATTGTTCATTATTTATTCTTTCCATTGCCAATTCAATTATTTTATTAACCACTTCTGTAATTTCAATATTGGAAGTATCAATTTCAATTGCATCTGACATTTTTTTTAAAGGGTCATTGGTTCTATTGGCATCAAACTCATCTCTTTTTAAAATATTTTCCATGACAGTTTTTTCATCACATTCAATATTGACTGTTTGAAGTTGTTTAATTCTTCTTTGAGATCTGATTGATAAATTAGCATTTAAAAAAATTTTTAATTCTGCATCAGGAATTACCACACTACCAATATCTCTACCTTCCATGATAACACCTTTATTAATTGTATATTTTTGTTGTTTCAAAACACAAAATTTTCTTACTTCTTTGTAGCTAGCAATTGTAGAAGCTGAAATTGATATTTCTTCTTCTCTAAGATGTTTAGTTATGTTAACGTTATTTAAAGTAATTTGTTCTTGAGGTAAAAGATTTAAGTTTATTTGATTAAGATGTTTAACAACTTCTCTTTCATTATGAATGTCAATTTTGTTTTCTATACAAAAATAAGAAATTGATCTATACATCAAACCAGTATTGATAAAAAGATAATCTAATTTTTCAGAAATAGTTTTAGCGATAGTACTTTTACCTACTCCAGAAGGCCCATCAATGGCAATATTAATTTTCCTCATAATAATTACTTCCCTAATTCTATTTTAGTGACTTTTATTTTATCTAATTCATCATCTTTTTTGATTTCATCAACAAAATACTTCGCAATAAATTTATCATACTTATTGCAATTATAGTTCTTTTCATCATTTTTTTTACCACTTCTTTTTTCAATGTTATTTACAGAAATTAACAATTTATCAATTTCAGCAATTTTTAATTGAGTTTTTAAATCTATTGAATCAATTCTAGAAACAGTATTTTCGTTTTGATCAAAATCAATGTTATGAAAAATCGTAGTAATTTTGTCATATTGTTTTTTAAATTCTCCATTTGTGTTAACAAGAGATTCTCGGATATTTTTGTTTTCCAATATTTCTTCACGATATTTCATTCATTTTTTTACTCTAGTGTCTTTATCCATAAAAATAATTTATTTTTTAACTTTTGCAAGTCATTCTTCGTGAGTTTTGTTCTTCACATTTTTTAAAATTTCAGATACTTCATGACGTTCTTTGTCTTTAATTTTAGGGATAAAAATTTTAATATTTAATTTTAAATCACCATAAACACCAGTTTCAAGATTCTTGAAACCTCTTTTTTTAATGTTAACAATTGTTCCAGATTTAATTTCTTGTTTAAGAACAATTTCTTCAGTTCCATAAGGTGTAGGAATTGTCAATGTATCTTCATTGATTATGCTGATGAATGAAACGGGAAAATCTAAAAGAATATTATCTCCATCTCTTGTATAGTGATTATGTTTTGCAATTCCAACGATTAAAATTAAATCACCAGATTCTCCACCATTTTTACCAGGTCCACCGTATCCTTGAATAATTAATGTTTGACCTTCTCTTATTCCTCCAGGAATTTTAATTTGAGGTGTACCAACTGATTTAATAATTCCATTACCATGACATTCATGACATTTTTTGAGAATAGTTTTCCCTTCACCATTACAAGGCCTACAAGAAACTTGTTCAACCATTTGTCCAAAAGGTGTTTGGATTCTTCTAGTTTGTTCACCAGTTCCATTACATGTTGAACATGTTTTTAAGTCGTCTTTTGAATTTGCTCCTGAACCAGAACAATTACCACATGTGCTATATTTAGTTAATTTTTCAGAAAACTCTTTTCCTAAAACTGAGTCTAAAAAACTAATCTCAATTTTAGCTTGAAGAGTATCACCTTTTAATTTACTGTTTTTATTTTGTCTTGATTTACCATGAGAACCAAAAGGATTAAATCCTCCACCGAAAACATCACTAAAAAAATCTCCAAATCCACCTTGAGCAAAACCTTGTCCAAATCCACCTTGGCCTCCACCAAATCCTGGACCATTGTGGCCATATGTATCATATTCTTTTCTTTTATCATCATCTGATAAATGTTCATGAGCTTCATTTACCTCTTTGAATTTTTCTTCACCTTCAGGAGAAGAATTTTTATCTGGATGATACTTCATAGCTAGTTTTCTATAAGCTTGTTTTATCTCTTTAGTGTCGGCTGTTTTTGGAACACCTAAAACTTCATAATAATCTTTTTTATTTTTATTCATATTTAAAATATTACCATATTTATTATTTTAAATTACTATAATTTATCTAAGGCTTTTTTAACTAAATCTTTCTTTTTGATGATGTATTCTTCACTTGAAATTAAATTACTACTGTATATTCTTTGCAGTTCTTCCAACTTTAAATCAATTTCTATTTTTCCAAAATAATCTGACGATAAATCATCTCCGCCATTTGTAAAATCAAATTCAAAAGTATTCATTGTAGGGTCATAGAATGGATTGTTTTTTGATTGCATTTGATCAATGTTAATTAAGTTTGTAGCTATCATATCTGTATCTAATTGTTGAGGAACAATAATTGGTCTTGGATGACTTTGTTGATTAAAATCAATCATTGCTGTATTCATTTGATTTGGATTAATTGGTTGAGGAACAATGATTGGTCTTGGAGCATTCATTTGTGGTTGCATTGGTCTTTGTGCCATTTGATTTTGATTCATTTGTGGTTGCGCTTGCATGTTAGGTATAAATTCACCTGTGTTTAAATTAACAAGACCTGTGTTCATTTGTTGTGGTGCTTGCATGTTGGGTATAAATTCACCTGTGTTTAAATTCATCATCCCTGCATTCATTTGATTTGGATTAACTTTTGGTTGTTGCATAACAGGTCTTGGAGCATTAACTTGCGCTTGCATGTTTGGTATAAATTCACCTGTGTTTAAATTAACCATCCCTGTCATTTGTTGATGACCCATAGGTCTTGGAGCATTAATAGCATTAATTTGATTAGAATTGTGTTGTCCATTTACTGGAGAAGAAATGTTAATTGGTCTTGGAGCATTCATTTGGGGTCCGTTATTCATCATTGGTCTAGGTCCCATTTGATTTGGATTCATTTGTTGAGGTCCGTTCATTGGTCTAGGTCCCATTTGATTTGGATTCATTGGTTGTCCATTATTCATCATTGGTCTAGGACCCATTTGATTTGGGTTCATTGGTCTTTGTCCATTCATTGGTTGTGCTCCATTCATCGGTCTTTGACCCATTTGATTTTGATTCATTTGTTGCGGTCCGTTTATTGGTCTTTGTCCATTCATTTGTTGTGCCCCGTTCATTGGTGAGTTATTCATAAATTCTTGATTATTTTGTAATTCATTTTTGTTGTTTCTAGAAAATTTTGACATACACACTCTTTATTTTAATATTTTTAACTTATATTATAATACTTTTATGTAATTTTCTAATATAATTTCATAATAATAAACAATAAAGCGCCGTTTTAGCTCAGGGGCAGAGCACTTCCATGGTAAGGAAGGGGTCACAAGTTCGATTCTTGTAAGCGGCACCATATGGTTAAAGCCACAATAAAAAAAAATAAAAATAAAAATAAATATTTCATTGATATAATTAAAAAATATATGGTTGGAATAGATATTACATCAATTGATAGATTTAAAAATAAAGATGAAAAATTTGCAAACAAAATTTTATCTAATGAAGAATTTTTAGAATGATCAAATACTGAATATAAGGCATTATATTTAGCAAAAAGATGAGCTATTAAAGAAGCTATTTTTAAGAGTGATAATCAATTTTCAATTTTTAGCAACATAAATTTAGAAAAAATAAATAATAAATATCGCTTTAAGAACTTCGAAATAAGTACTTCAAGAGAAGATGATTATGTTATAGCAATTGCTTTAAAAAATAAGGATGTATAAAATGGATTGAAATTGAAAAGCTGTATTAAGAAAACCCTTATGAGATGCACGTTCTAGAAAATGCAAAAGAATTATGAGAAAAATGGAAAAAGATCCTGATAGATTTTCTTTACAATGAAGAAATGATCTTGTTTCTAAATATGCCTCTAAAATGTTGGATGGGTTTAATTTAAATGTTAAAGTTGTCGGTTTTGAAAACTTAACAAACGGCGGTCCTGTTTTGTTGGTTGGTAATCACCAAGATTATAGTGATGCCTTCATTGTTTTGAAAGCTTTGCAAAAAAAGACAGATGAAAAAGATGATTTAAATAAAATAACAACCTTTCTTGCAAAGGACACTTTAAAGCATGATGATCTTATTAGATATCCTTTAGAACTAATGGATGTGTTTTTCTTAGAAAGAGATAATTTGAGAAAGTCTTTAGAAATTTACAAAAACTTCGGAAAATTTATTAAAACAAACAAAACATATGGAATCGTCTTTCCTGAAGGGACAAGAAATAACGAAGGTAAAATTGCAGACTTTAAACCAGGTGCGTTAAAAATTGCTCAAAAAGAATTAATTCCTATTATTCCCTTCACTATTAATAACTCTGTTAGAGGAATTGATTGAAGAAGAAAAACAAAATTAGAAACCCAAATTATTTTTCATAAAAAGATTCCCGCTAATTCATTTATCAATCAATCAACTCAAGCTTTGGCAAGTAGAGTTCAAAAAATAGTTGAATCATCATTTGTTCCTCCTATTTTTACTCATAAAGAAACTAGTGAGTCTTCAATCTTGAAAGCAAAACAAAAAGAACAAAAGTATTTGAAAAAAGAAAACAAAAAAAATACTAATGAACAAAAACAAAAACAAAAAATAGAAACTCAACAAAATAAATTAAAAATACAAGAAGAAATTGAAACACAAAAATTTATTGAACTAGAGAAAAAGAAAAAAGCAAAAAAAGAATTAAAAATCAAGAAATAAGACAAAGAGATAAAGGTATGAAATGGAAAATAAAAAAAGTATAACTGAATCAGAACATTCTTTATTAGATCATAATTTTTCATTAGAGAAATTTAATGGTCCATTAGACTTGCTTTTAACTCTTGTTAAGAAAAAAAACATAAGTATTTTTGAAGTTGATTTAGTAGATTTGGCAACTCAATATTTAACTATAATTTCTGAAGTTACTAAACGTAATGTAGATATTGCTAGTGAGTATTTGGTTATGGCAGCTGATTTAATTTACATTAAAGCAAAACTAATATTAGCAGATCCTGAAGCTGAAGAAGAAGTTCAAGAAGATAAATTAAGACTTTTAAGATTATTGAATGAATATGAAGAGTTCAAAAATCTTTCTATTAAATTAAGAGAACAAGAATTAAAAAGAAAAGAAATTTTTATTAAGGAATTATCTAATACTGAGCAATTTGTAAGAGAGATAGATGAATCTATTTTAGATGGATATGGAACTTCTATTAAATTAATTACTATCTTAAGAAAAATGTTTGAAAGAACTCAAGCTCATAAGTTAAGAAAAATCAAATTTGAAACTTTTAATTTATCTCCTTCTGACAGAAAGAAACAAATACGTAAACTAATTGATGCTAATGAAAACAATATAACTTTTGAGCTATTGTTTTCAGTAGAAACGATGAGTCATTTCGTAGTTACTTTAATAGCTGTCTTAGACATGGCAAGAAAAGAAGAATTAGTTTTAAGGCAAATAGAACAATTCGAAGAAATAGAAATAAGCAAAGGGGAAATGTACTAATGACATCAAGAGAAAAAATAATTGAATCAATACTTTATATCAGAGGTGAACAAGGAGTAAATAATGAAGAAATTCAAAGAATCTTCATTTTAGAAACTATAGCTCCTGCAAAAGAAATGATGAAAAAATTTATTGAAAAATTCAATAACGGTAGTAGAGGAACTATAGTTGAAGAATATAACGGAATATATAAGTTAGCAACTATTCCTGAAGCTAAAGAATTTATTTCTGAATTAATTACTGGCGAACAAAAACAAAAGTTATCTGATTCAGCAATTGAAACAGTGGGAATTGTAGCTTACAAAGCACCTATTACTAGGTCTTCAATTAGTGATATTCGTGGTAAAAATTCTGACCACATAGTAAGTGTTTTACTTTTAAAAGGTTTGATTGAAGAAGTGGGGATTTCTAAATCTCCCGGAACTCCAATCCTTTATGGAGTAACAGATAAATTTTATGATTATTTTAGAATTAGGTCTTTGAACCAATTACCAAGATTATCAGAATTTAATAATATTGATCTAGATATAGATGAAGAAGATGAAATAGATTTATATTCATCTCAGAGAGACGAATAAATGAACCTAACAAAATTAAAAGCCACAAAAAATGATGAAGGTAGAACTTGTTTTAAATATGTTATAAAAGTATTAGATAATGTTCCTGTATCAAGAATTGAAAAACTTTTTCGAAAAAAAGACATTCGTGTTAACGATATTAGAATTTCAGAAAAAGATTATGTCATTAAAGAAAATGACAGAATTTGAATATACGGTTTAGAAGATAATTATAAAGCTCCTGATTTTATTGAACCAACAATTACATTTGACAAAATTTTCGAAGATGATAATATTTTGGTAATCAATAAACCAATTAATGTTGCTGTCCATGGTGAACCTGATTGTTTAGATTTTCAAGTATTATCATATTTAGAATATAAAAAAGTGGATTCATTTAAACCTTCTCATATTGGAAGATTAGATAAATCAACATCTGGAATAATTATTTATGCTAAAAATTACTCAACGCTTGTGCAAATTAATGAAAAGACAGGGGATTTTGAAAAGTATTATGTTATGAAATCAGACTTTCCTTTCGAAAAACAACACTTTATTTTTTATTCAAAATATGATAAAAAAACTAAAAGACACAAACTATCAGAAACTTTACCAGGAGAAAAAATGGAAACAATTTTCTTTACACAAGGGAAGAAAAAATATGCAAGAATTATCACTGGGAAAAAACATCAAATTAGAGTTACTTTGCAACACTTAGGTTATCCAATTAAAGGTGATAGAAGATATGGTGGAGACTATGGAAAAAGAGTATTTTTACACTCTAATAAATTAGTTTTTCATAATTTGACAAAAGAACTAGAATATTTAAATGGAACAATGTTTGTTTCTGAACCGAAATGATAGTATTATTAATAATAAGGAGTTTGATATGACTAAAGAAAAATTTATTTCTATGACTGATAAAATATTAATTAAAATTGATGAAAAAGTTTTGGATTCTCTTCAAGATGAATTTTATTTTATTGAAAATAATATGAATAAAATTAAGAACATCAACGTGGATGGGATAGAACCTATGGCCAGAATTTCACCACCTACTAATTTTTTGCGAGAAGATATTGAAGGTCCTTCTTTATCTAAAGAAAAATTATTATCAAACGCCTTTGAGCATAACGATAATTACGTGATTATGAAAAGAGTTTTGAAATAATGAGTTTTATTAATAAGGGAAATTTCACCAACGCTCAAGAAGAGTTATCGAACGACAAAAATAATGCAGTGATTGAAGTTTATCAAAATCTAAATCCAAAACCAGGACCTCTGGCAAATGTTGTTTTCACTTTGAAAGATGTTTTTGCTACAGAAGATTGAGAGACTTCTTCTTCTTCTAATATTCTGTTAGGATTCAAACCACATTATAATGCAACATCTTTTCAAAAATTAATTGATGCTGGCGCAACAATTGTAGCAAAGGTTTTTTGTGATGAATTAGCAATGGCAGGAACTGGAACTTATTCTCGTTCTGGAATTATTACTAATCCATTAAATAACAAAAGAGCTATTGGAGGATCATCATCAGGTTCTGCAGCAACATTAACTCAAAACATAGGTTTTGCAATTGGTTCTGATACAGGAGACTCTGTTAGGTTACCAGCTTCTTATATTGGTAAGGTGGGGTTTAAACCATCATATGGAGCCGTTTCTCGTTGAGGGCTATTTGCTTATGCATCAAGCTTAGATACTGTCAGCTGATTTTCTCATAATGTAAATGATTCTTTGGAAATAGCAAAAACTATTTATGGCGCTGACGAAAAAGACTTTACTTCTGTTGATGTTGAACTTGATCAAGTTGTTGAAAGCAAACCGCAAACAGCAGCATATTTAAATTGCTTTGAATATTTAGATGCACCTGTTGCAAAAGAATATCAATTATTTCTTGATACATTAAAAGAGCAAGGGGTAAAACTTACAAAAATAGAATTGAATGTTGATTTGTTAAATGCTATTAAACCAGTTTACGACATTATTTCTTTTTCCGAAGCTTCTTCAAATTTATCTAATTTAACAGGGGTGCATTTTGGAAAAAGAATTGAAGGGGATGATTGAAAAGATACATTTACCAAAACAAGATCAACTGGATTTGGTTTTATGGTACAAAGAAGATTAGCTTTAGGTTCTTTTTATTTAGAAAAAGATAACCAAGATCAATTGTTTTTAAGGTCTCAAAAAATCAGAAGATTGATTAGTGATTGATTTACTAAAATTCATAATGAGTTTGATGTTTTAGTTTTTCCTTCTTCTCCTTCTATAGCTCCATTAATAAAAGATGTTCATAATAATTCTAATAATTTAATGAATTGAATTTTAACTGCCGGTAATTTAACGGGTAATCCTTCAATTAATTTTCATTTAGGATCGCATGATAATATGCCTTTCAATATTTCAATTGATGCTAAAATTTATGAAGATAAGAAATTATTTTCACATGCTTTATATTTAGAAAAAATGTGAAAAGAAAAAGTGAAGAGAAATGATTAAAAATTTAGAAGTAGTTATTGGTATAGAAATCCATTTAGAATTAAATACAAAAACAAAACTATTTTCTCATGCAAAAAATGATTTTGATTCTTTAGCAAATACTAATGCTACCGTGATTGATTTAGGTTATCCAGGAACTTTACCTTCTTTAAATAAAGAGGCTGTAGTCAAAGGAATTAAGTTGTGTAAAGCACTTAAGATGAAGATTGATCATGAATTGCATTTTGATAGAAAAAATTATTATTATACAGATATTCCAAAAGGTTTTCAAATTACTCAACAATTTAGACCTATAGGTTCAGATGGGAAAATATCTTTATTTTTAAATAATAATCAAGTTAAAGAAGTTAGTATCAATAGAATTCATATTGAAGAAGATACAGCTAGACAAATTCATACACCTACTGAAACTTTAATTAATTATAATAGAGCGGGTGTTCCTTTGTTGGAAATAGTTTCTGAACCAGAAATGCATTCAGCAGAAGAAGCAATGAGTTATATTAATACAATTAGAACAATTGCTTTATTTTTAGGAATTAGTGATTCAAAAATGTCAGAAGGTTCATTGAGAGCTGACATCAATATTTCTTTAAGAATGTTAGGTTCTCCAAATTTAGGAACTAAAGTTGAAATCAAAAATATTAATTCTTTAAACAATGTCAAAAAAGCAATTGAGTTTGAAATAGATTGTCAAACAAAAAAAATCATTTCTGGAGAAGTTATTAAACAAGAAACCAAAAGATTTGATGAAGCTTCATCTGAAAACATTATCATGAGAGAAAAAAGTGATGACATTGATTATAAATATTTTAAAGAACCAAATATTCCGCCAATTATTTTAGATCAAAAATGAGTTGATGGTATTGTCATTGAAGAAATGCCTTGAGACCAAAGAACAAGATATTTAAATGATGGTATTCCTGAAGCATATATTGTTTTATTGAATAATAATTTCGAAGCCTCAAAGTTTTTTGATTCAATTGAATATCCTAACAGGGAAATATTAGCGAAATTCTTTTTTTCAGAAGTTTTACCATTAGCTAAAAACAAAA
>CAMRCV010000007.1 GCA_947041065.1 uncultured Mycoplasma sp. | reverse complement strand
TTTTTAATTAATGAAATAAGATCTTCACTTTTAATTAATTCATCTAATTGAATATGTTTTGTTTCAACACCTATTTGATTTGCCTGCTTTATTTTAATAGCAATATATTTATTACTTTCAAAAACATTTCCAATTTGAATAATCGACATTTTGGGCTTAATGGTCATTGCAGATATTTTATTTTTTAAAATTGTCAACTTTTGTTCGGCCAATATTTTGCCATTTAAAATCAACATTATAATTCCTCTATTTTTTTAATATATAAATTCAATTGTTCTTGATAATTTTCATATTTTTGTTTTTCTAAATCTATTTTATTTTGAGGTGCTGATTCCATAAATTTTACATTAGATAAAATTTGTTGCGATCTCTGAATTTCTACATTCAACTTTTCAACTTGATTACTTAATCTTGATTTTTCAATTTCTATTTGTTTAATTGTTAGTTTAATATAAATGGTAATTCCATTTTTTGAATAAGGGGAATTATTGTTTTTTTCAATTACAGAATTTGCTATTTTATTAACCAATTCAACTATAAAAATATTTTGATCACATGAATCAAAGTAATAAGAAACTTTTTCTTTATTACTTATATTAAATTCAGCTCTAAAATCACGTATTAAACTTATCATAGAAATTGCATCATCAATATAAGTTACTTTATAATTTTTTGTACTTTGAATTAAATTTTCAAGCAATTCTTTACCTGTCAATATTTTAAATAAATGGTCTGTTAAAAAGGGAATGAATGGGTGTAGCAAAAGCAATAACTTTGAAAGTATTTCTACAGCTATTTTTTTGTTTGGAGTTATTTTTGAAAATTCGATATATCAACTTGAAAAATCATTATAAATAAAATCATTTAATTTTTTTCCAATGATTGAAAATTCATATTTTGTCATATGTTTTTCAATATCTTTTTCTAAATGATAAAACTTAGAAAGTATTCATTTATCAGTATCTTCAACATCCTCTTTTGAGTCTTCTTCCATTGATATAATAAACTTTGTAATGTTTCATAATTTATTATTCAAAGATCAAGCCGCTTCAACTTTGCTTTCACTAAAGTTGATATCTTGTCCTGGTGTTGAATTAGTTAGTAAAAATCATCTTAATGAATCTGATCCGTGTTTTTCAATAACATCCATTGGATTAATACCATTACCTAAAGATTTTGACATTTTCCTACCAGATTCATCTCTAATTAATCCGTGAATTAATAAATCTTTAAATGGTATATCTCCCATAAATTCTAAAGATTGGAAATACATTCTTGCAACTCAAAAGAAGATAATGTCATAACCAGTTACCAAAAGTGATGTCGGGAAATATCTTTTAATTTTATCATCTTCATCATTTGGTCAATCTAAAAATGAAAATGGACAAAGAGCAGAAGAAAATCATGTATCTAAAACATCTTCATCTCTAGTTCATCCTTCTCCTGGAGATTCTACTTGAACTTTAATTTCTTCGCCTTTGTATCACGCAGGTATTTGATGACCTCATCATAATTGTCTACTGATTGTTCAATCATGAACATCACTCATTCAATTTTTTAATATATTTTCAAATCTATTAGGGAAAATATTTACTTTGTTTTTAGAATTAATATTTTCTAATAATTTTTCACTTAATTTATCCATCTTAACAAACCATTGTGGCATAACTAGTATCTCAATTACTTCGTGAGACCTTTCTGATATTCCAACATTGTTTTCAATTTCAACAACCTTTGTAAGTAAATCATTTTCTTGAAGTTTTTTAGCTATTTGTTTTCTAGCTATTTTAGAAGTCATTCCTTCAAATTCCATAGCCATAGAATTCATTAATCCAGACTTATCAATACTTTCTTTTATTTCTAAATTATTTTTGATAATAATATCAATATCGTTTGTAGCGTGAGCAGAAACTTTCATAAAACCAGAACCAAATTTTGGATCAATATAATCATCGGTAATAATTGAAATTAACTCATTGGTTAATGGATTAAAAACTTTTTTGTTTTGGAATTTTTTATTTTTCTTATCATCAGGATGAAAGGCAATTGCTACATCACTAAAAATTGTTTCAATTCTTGTTGTGGCAATAGTAATAAAATCAGTTCTATCTTCCAAGTAATATTTAACATAATACATTTGCGATTTTGTTGGTTTTGAAATAACTTCAATATTAGAAAGAGCTGTTTGGAGTTTAGAATCTCAATTGATGGCTTTGACACCTTTGTAAATCAAACCCTTTTGATACATCTCAATAAAAACTTTATTAACGGCATCATTTGAACCCTTATCTAAAGTAAAACGCTCATTAGTATAATCTAATGATAAACCTAGCTTATATCATTGCTCTTTTATGATTTTGGCATACTCTTCTTTTCACATAATAGCTTGATTAATGAATTCTTCTCTACCAAGCATTTCTTTTGTTTGTGAATTACTTCTTAATCTTTCTTCAACTTTTGCTTGTGTTGCTATTCCTGCGTGGTCCATTCCAGGCAAAAATAAAACATCAAAATCTTTCAATTTTTTATATCGAATAATTGTATCTTGAATAAAACCATCTCAAGCATGTCCTAGGTGCAGTTGTCCCGTCACATTTGGTGGTGGTAAAATGATTGAAAAAGATTGTTTTGATTTATCATGTGTTGAAAAATATTTTTTTTCAATTCACTTTTTATTTTTATCTTTTTCAACAAGTTGATGATTGTAAATTTTATCCATAACTCTCGTTTCTAATTTATATTCTCTAATTATAAACAAAGATTTTTATTTTATTGAAAATAGAATAAGTGAAGGGAGTGAAATTAATAACAATAATGTTCCATAAAGTATTAAAGTTGTTGCTATAAAAACCAAATCACTATGATCTTTAGGTTTTTTTTCTTGTTGTTCTTCAGACATGTCTAAAGCTTTTAATTGTTTTTGTTCTGATTCAGTAAAATTCTTTTTGTTCATATTTTTAATTTCTTTAAATTTAAATAAATCCAAAGTTTTCCTGATAACACCTTTACCGCCCATAGCAAAAATCATTGTAAGCATCGGTAATGTAATATAAAAAATAGCGATTATAGAAACAATATCGAATCATAATCTTTTTGTTCCTAAAGACACACCTATAATAATTGCAATTGATATAAATATTGAAAATGAAATTGCCAACATGTTGTTTTTGTTAAATTTTTGCTTAATATAATTCTTGTATTTTTGAGAACTTTTATTTTGTGACATCAATAATAGTGCTTTCTTCTATTTTTTGTCCATCTTTTCAAACATTATTTTTTTGCTTGACATTAACTGCTCTTCTTGTAATGTTATTTTCTAAACCCATTCATCTATTATACTGATCTTTAGTAGAATAAACATAGTGGTCATCACTACACTTAAAGAACTCTGAAGATTGCGAAGATTTATTTTGTTCCTCCAAATAATTCAGTTCAAAAGTTGAAGCAACAAATGGTTTGTTTGCATTAGATATTTTAGGGATTGATTCAAAAAGATTTATTGTATATGGGTGAATTGGATTAGCATAAACTTTTGATGTTTCTCCATATTCAACAATTTTTCCTAAGTGCATAATATTAATTTTATCAGCAATATATTCAACCATTGATAAATCATGAGCTATAAATATTAAAGCAACATTTTTAGTTTTACATAAATCTTTTAATAAATTAACTACTTGTGCTTGAATAGAAATATCTAGAGAAGCGATTGGTTCATCGGCAATAATCAATTTAGGGTTTGATATAAGAGCTCTAGCAATAACAACTCTTTGTCTTTGTCCACCAGAAAACTCATGAGGATACCTTCATGCAAATTGCCTTAACAAACCTACTTCTTCCAATGATTTATAAATCTTTTCTTTTAACAATATTTTTTTAACAAATATTTTTGATAGTTTGTTTTCTTCAACACCAACTAAGTGTTTCATTTTGATAAAATCTGATTTTAAATTTACAATTTCTATTTCAAAAGATTTTAAAGATTCTTTTTTCTGAGCAACTTTATCATTATAAACGCTAATAAATTGTTTGGTTTTTTCTCTAGAATAATTTTCTTGTAAACAAAATTTCTTCAATTCAACAATAAAGATATCGTGAAGCTCATCAAATTGATTATTCAATGCATTAATATCTACTTGATATTTTTTATTTAATTCTTTTGCATTGTTAATGTCTTCATTTAGGAGTGACATTTCACTTTCAAATTCTCTTAAAAATATTTGTAAATTTCATTTATGTTCATCAACAGTATTTTGAAAATCCTTCTTTGCAGACAAAATATCAATATTTGTTTTATGAGGACTTGATTTAACTTTAAGAACTTGTGTTTTTTCATCTAAAGTTGTTTTTTTGTCAACAATAGATTGATCAACAGCTAATTTGTTAGTTGATGAAATACTTATGAATGTTAAAATTTGGAAATCAAAATTTGTTTTAATTAAATTCTTTATCTTCTTAATGTATGAAGGTTCATCTACACTAATTTGTTTCAAAATAATTAACAAGTTAGCAATACTATGATTTAAAGATAAAATTAATTGTTCAACATCTTTTAAAGACAAGAAAGTTAATTTATCAATATTTATTTTTAGTGCATGATATCCATGTTTATAAACTAAATATTTTTTCTTTAATTTATAAAATTTAACATAGTTTGATTCTTTGTTTGCAGCTTCATTAAAAGATAAGTAAGTATTTTTATATTCTAATAAATAAGATAATAAAATATTTTTAATATTAGAAATATTTTCATTATAAAACTTTTTATCTTCCGAAATATTATCTTTTAATTTTGTTTTTTCCATTCCTATTAAATATTTACTTAAAGATTTTGTTGAAAGTTCAATTGTTAAATCTAGTTTCTCTTTGGATTTTTTTAATTTACCTTCATGTTCAGATAAATCATTATTCCTGTAATCTTTTTGGTATGAAAAATACTCTTGTAGTAAAACTTCATTGTTAACAAATACTTTTTTAACATAATATGATTCTTTCGATTGTCTTGAATCAAGGAAACTGAAATATGAATTAAAAATATTATCTACTTTATTACCAACAAAATCAAATTTGAAATTTTCAAACTCTTCTTTTCACTCTTTAACAAATGATTCTGATTGTATATTTAATTCTTTTATATTAGAATATTCAATTTCTTTAACTTTTTTTTGAAAAGAGTATTTGAAATTTTTTAAAACTTCTTGTCAATCTGTAAAAATATCGTCATATTCATTTTTCATAATTTTATTAACAATCAAAGGTTCTTTTAAAATAGAATAAATATTTTGTTGTCCATCTAAAGATGCATGTGGATCTTGGAAAATCATTTGCATGTTTTTATGAAGAAAAAGATTTCTTTTCTTTGAGATTTTTTTTCCTGAAATTATTTGGTTATCTAAAGAAATATAACCAGAAAAATCATCATATAATCTAATCAACAATCTTCCAACTGTTGTTTTTCCAGAACCAGATTCTCCAATTAGTCCCATAATTTCTCCAGGTTTAACAGTAAAGCTTATTTTATCAATAGCTTTTACTACTCCTTGTTTTGTGTGAAATGATTTTTTAAGTCCTTTTACAACCAATAAAGGTTCGTTATTTTTGTTATTCATTGAACACCTTCTTAAAGTAATTTAGTCTTGTTTCTAATTGAGAAGTTATTTCTACTGTTGGAGATCTTTCGTCAAGCAATCATGTTGCTGCGAAATGAGTTTTTGAAATTTTAAATAATGGTGGTTCCTTTTTAAAATCAATCTCTAAAGCGAATTGATTTCTTGGGGCAAAAGGGTCCCCTGAAGGTAAGTTTGCCATATCAGGAGGAGTCCCTGGAATATTAAATAATTTTTCACTTTTATGTTCTGGAATTGATGAAATAAGTGCTCAAGTATAAGGGTGAGCAGGTCTAGTAAAGATATCTTTCTTTGTTCCTGATTCCACAATTTTACCAGCATACATTACATAAATATAATCACAAAATTTCGCAATAACTGAAATATTATGTGAAATAAAAATAATTGAAATATTGAATTTTTTTCTAATGTCTTCAAACAAAGATAAAACAGAAGCTTGAACAGTTGGATCTAATGCTGTTGTTGGTTCATCCGCAATAATTAAATCAGGCTTTGCAGCAACAATCATCGCAATAACAACTCTTTGCTTCATTCCACCACTAAATGTATGTGGATATGAATTAAACTTTTGTTTAGCATCTCTTATACCAAAAGATTCAAGTAAATCAATTAAATATTCTGTTTTCTCTTTTAATGTCGAAAACTCTTCACTATCTTTTAAAACATCTAGTAATTGTTTTCCAATTGTTCTTGTTGGATTTAAAGAAGTTAAAGGATCTTGCGGAATATAACCTATTTTTTTACCACGGATTTTTGACCATTCTTTATTTTTTAATTTTTTTAAAGAGATGTTGTCTATTATCATTTCATCAGATTCAGTAATTGATAAATCGTTAAGATTCATAAGCGCTTTAGAAGTAACTGATTTTCCAGAACCAGATTCTCCAACAAGGCCAACTATTTGTCCTCTAAGAATTTTTAAATCAACACCTCTAACAATTCTAATTATTTTTTTTCTATTAACATTAAACGAAACATTCAAGTTTTTAACATTTAATAAAACACTACCTGGGTTAGTAACTTTTAATTCTTCTTCGTGATCATTCATTATTTACCCCCTGTCAATTTTGGATCTAAAGCATCATGTAATCCATTTGCAATAAATTGTGTTGATAGCGATATCAACAATAAGATTAATGAAGGTAATAATAAAATTCAAACATTATTTTCTACTTGACTTCTTGCTTCATTTAAAATTGTTCCTAAGTTTGGTTCTCCACCGTGTGGAATAAACCCTAAAAATGCCAATGAAGAAATGAAGAATATTACAATCACTATTCTTTGAACTAGTGATGTTGCTAACTTCCCTACTATAGCTGGTAAAGCGTGATAGAATATTTGTCTATTAGTTGAAGCGCCAATTGATCTAGAAGCTAAAATATATTCTTGATCTTTAACTGTTATCATTCATAATCTTGTTTGATAAACAGGAGCTGTTCAACCAATTATTACTAATGATAAGAAAAGTGTTCCGAAATTTATATCTTTAAATAATGAAACCAACAATAGGAATCAAATGATACTTGGGACATTTTTAATAATGTCAATTATTCTTGTTAAAACTGTATCAATTCAAGTTCCTGCATGAAAACCTAAATATGCACCGATAACAATACCAATCGCTGTCTCTACAAAAGCTACTAATATTGATAATAACAATGAATCTCTAGTAGCAGTTCATGTTCTTGTTCAAATATCTATTCCTTCTTGAGTTGTTCCCAATAAAGTTCCAAATTCTGCAGCATTAGGATTAGCAATTTGTAATGTTGCATTAATTAAATCATACTTATTATAAGTAGCCAATCAATCTCCATTAGGAGTTAATTCTTTTTTGTCTATAATGGGGCCCAAAATCTTTTCAATATGTTCGAGTTGAGTAACTGTTAATACTTCAGTGACCACAGGTGCATATGAAGGAGGGAGATTAGAAATAAACTGGTAATCTATTGGCAAAATTGCTTTATTAGAACCAAATTGTGAAATAGCCGGAGCTATTATTGATATAAAAAAGATTGATGTAAAAACAATAAGTGAAATTAATGCAAAATAATTTTTAAAAAATCTTCCTGCAATATCAGCGCTAATTCTTTTTTGTTTTCCACTTAAAGAACTCATTCCTGAAGATCTTTCTAGTTCTACAAAACGAAATAAATTTTCATTTAATGAAAAATCTAATTTTTCTTTGACATATTTTTTGTCTGTATGAATCAAAGTAGTTTCATGTTTTTTATTATCATTTACAAATTCTTGGTAGTTAAATTCTTTGTCGTCGTTTTTATTCATCTTCATCCACCTCATTTGTATAAATTTCTGCTTTAACAAATGTTTCAACATCCATTGTGGCTGTATCAACAGCCGCTTCTTCAGCAAAAATTCCTAATTTTTTATTTTTCATTGCTGTTTTATAATTTTTATGTACTTTAACACTATTAATTAAATCATTAATATAATTTATTTTATCTTTCTCTATAAACATGATTCTTGGATCAATAATAATATACAAAATATCTAACAATATTTGAATTGCTAAAGATATAGAAGCATAAAACATAATTGAAAACATAATAATATTAATTTCACCATTTGGAAATGCTTGAATAATTACTGATGAAGAACCAGGAACATTAAAGAATTGTTCAATAACAACATTTCCTGCCAACAATACAACAAAAGAAGGTAACATAAATGAAATAATAGGAATTGAGATATTTCTTAAAATATGTTTGAAAAATACGTCGATAGCAGATAGACCTTTTCCTTTAGCAATTAACACTTGGTTTGATGTTAATATTGAAATAAGTTGATTTCTTACTAAAATAGTATATGCAGCAAGTGATGCTAATGTAACAGTTAAAATAGGTAACATTAATGATTTTAAAGATAAAAGTCAACCAACATCTTCTGGTAATTTAAAGTCAAATAAAATTAGACCGTTTGAATTTACGGCAATCAAAATCATAATAGGAGCAATAACAAATGAAGGTAACCCAATAAATGTTACAACAAAAATATTTACAAGCGCTTCAATTCATGTACCTCTTTTGTATCCCGCTAAAATTCCAAGACTAGTTCCTATTATTGAAGAAAAAACTAATGCTGGAACAGTAATTAAAAGTGTTCACTTTAGTGGCAAAAAGAAGAATGCCGGAATAGAAGTTGACTCTCCACCTTGTGGAACATATATTTTACCGAATGAACCGTGGAATATATCACTTATGTACCTGCCAAACCTCACAAGAACAGGATCGTTTAATCCTGCTTTTTCAGCTAATTCCGCAGCATTTTCTGGATCTCCTCCTGAAAATGGATTTTTCGAAAATGAACCTGTTAAAATATAAACAATAGTTATTAAAATAATCATTGTTAAAAAAGCTAACAAAGCCCTCTTTAAAATATATCTAAACATTTTTATCACCCAACCTTATATCTGATAAATATAAAATACCTGATTCAGTTGTGGGATATAAATATTCAGGTAAAACCAAAGATAGTGAAGTTGCTTCAGAATCATCAATTGAAATATCACTTTCCATTGTAAAACCAGCAATAACATTTAACTCTATAATTAAATTAGTAATTTGATCTTTATTAAGTTCTTCTTGATATCCTAAAAAGAACTTCGCTAGTTCTGTACTAATTGCATAATCTCCAAATTTTGATTCTAGATTGTTATTATCATCATTAGTAAAATCAATTCAATTTTCTACTTTAAGATTTTTAGGAAGACCGGGATTCATTAATTTTTTGATACTATCTGAAAGTTTGGCAAATTCTGGACTTTGCTTTCTAAGTATTGTGTTTTTAACATCAGAATAAAGTGAAAATGCTCCCAACAAAGAAATTCCTTTTCCGTGAGATATTCCATCCAAGAAACTACCAATACCTTCGTAATCATAACCTCATCCATTAAAATCAGAAATTGCTTTATTATCATTTACAGCTTGCATCATTTCATCTCTATTATTAGGAACATAAATACTTGGGTTTAAACGACTATCTAATTGTTTTATAGTTTTAACCACCATATCTAGTTGATCTATTTTTATTTTATTTGAACTAGCATCTGCATGAGGGTATACAATTTGTCACTCCAAAGGATTGCTTGCAGTTATTCCGGCTTTAGTTAATAACTTTCCAACCAAAACTTTAATGTCTGCAAAGCCTTTATTTTTATATTGCTCATCAATACTTGAAGAATTATCTAAAAATGTTTTTTTCATTTCTGCCTCAGTAATAGTAATCTTTTCACCATTTTTAAAATATCCAATATCGTTGATACGACTTGCATTATCAAATGGTGTACTATCAACTGAAGAACTATACATTGCGTTTGGTGCTGTACGATTTAATCACAATTGTTTTAATCCTTTTGTTGAATTGTTTATAAAAGTAAATCAATTAATAGAAGCATTTAACAATGTTCTTAATTCAAAACCCGCTCCATTAAAAAAGGATTCTGTTGTTTTTGCTGTTCCTGATTTCAATTGCTCAATTGTTGAACCATACATAACATTTGCATATGATTCATTAAAATAATAATTACCTGTTTCATTTGCCCCAAATTTTCTAGGATCTGTTGTCAGCAATGTTCTTTGAACTAATTGAGCTTTGTTTAATTGTTTAATTTGCAATAATCCCTTTTCACTTGCGAATTCATCATTTCCTTCAAGACCAAATATTTTAATTTTTTGTTGTTGAGTTAATGAGTTATAAGGCATCTCAGAAACAGTACCTTCAAAAAAGTTATTAAAAAGTTGATCATTAAAAGTAGGAGAAGAAGAATGTTCAAAAATTATTCTTTCTAAAGTGTCAGTTTCTGCTAAAAATTCTTTATTTGCAAAATGAATATTTTTCTTGAATATGATTCTATTTTCTTCAGCCGAAACAGGTACATAAGCTGAAGCAAATAAATTGTCATTTCTTCTTTGTCCATATATATATATCCCAAACTTATTAGCATCTCCTGTTATCTTTTCACCCTTTTCCAAACTTGTCGGATATACTGTTCCTTGATTTTTAGCAACTAATTCATCAATAAATTGAGACGGAGCTGCTGATAATAAAAATGAGTTAAGGAATGATTTCTTAAATAAAGATGAAAAATTAGGATTTTCTGCTCCACTTAAAGAAGTTACACTAAACATTTGCTTTGAAACCCCATCAATATCAACTTGTTTGATGGTTTTGCTTTCATCTCTCAAAGATACAGCATCAACTCCAAACAAACCTAAAAGATAATCATTAGGATATTCTTTTTCATTAGTAAATCTAGTAGTTGTACTAGTTAATTCAATAAAGTATTGATCTAAAGTTTCTGAACCGCCATTTGAACGTCTATATTTAGTATCAAATAATCAAGTTCTCATATAAGAATAATAAAAATCTCTAACATTTATTTTGTATTTAGTTTCATTTCCATTATGATCAACTCAAGAAATATCATCACGAACAGTGAATCCAATACCTTCTATTGAGTATGAACCATTTACATCAG
>CAMRCV010000006.1 GCA_947041065.1 uncultured Mycoplasma sp. | reverse complement strand
CGGTGTTAAATATTTAAATTAATTATTATATTAAATTAATTTTCAACAGGGGCAAACATGAAACACTATAAAACTATGGAAAAACACGAATTCAAGGATTATGAAGATCCATTTTTACAATCTAAAAATAGACTTGAATCAAGAGTTTATACTAGACAATACAACACAATACAAAAAGCATTAAATTTTGACATTAAAGATCGAGGACAAATTATTGATTTAAATGGAAAGTGAGATTTTAAATTATTTGATTCTCCTTTATATATAAACCAAAAAGTTATCGATGATAGCAGTTTATTAAATATGGACAAAATTATTGTACCAATTCCTTGACAAATGGCTGGATTTGGAAAAATGCATTATTCTGATGTTTGATGAACTTTTCCAATCACTCCACCAAAGGTAATTTCTAAAAATCCTACAGGACTATATAGAAAAAAAATATCTTTAAAAGAGATTGATAATTCTCAAGATTATATTTTGAGATTTCATAATGCGGATTCATGCATTAAAATATTTGTTAATTCACAAGAAGTTGGTTTGACAAAAGGGTCAAGATACATTGCTGAATTTAACATTAATAATTATCTACAAAAAGGCGAAAATGAAATTTTGGTAATTTGTTATCAATGATCTGATGGTTCTTATATTGAAGATCAAGATCAATGATGATTTTCAGGTCTTTATAGAAATGTTGAAATTCTTTTAGAACCTAAAGAGTTTATTAATGATACCTTTATTAAAACTCACCGTTTAAGTGCTGGTTCATATGAACTTGAGGTAGATTTTACAAGTAAGTCAAGTACAATCAAAAATCTAAGTATTGCTTTATATGATGTCAATAATAAATCAATCTTACAAGAAGATATTAGTATTTCAAATAACAAAGGTTTGTTGAAACACAAGTTCGATAATATTTTAGAGTGAAATGCTGAAGAACCCAATATTTATACATTAATTATTAGTGATGGTAATTGATTCGTTCCTCAAAAAGTTGGTTTTAGAGAAGTAAAAACACTAAAAAGACAAATTTTAATTAATGATAAACCAATTATGTTTAAAGGGGTTAATTTTCATTCTCATAATCCCAAAACAGGGAAAGCAGTTTCTGTAGAACAAATCGAAAGAGATTTAAAAATGATGAAAGAGTTTAACTTAAATGCAGTTAGAACATCTCATTATCCACAAACAGTAGAATTTTATGACTACTGTGATGCTCTTGGTTTATATGTTATTGATGAAGCTGATTTAGAAGCTCACGGCTTTGAATTGACTGGTGATTGATCATGAACATCTAATGATATAAAATTTGAAAAATCTTATATCGAAAGAGGAACAAGAATGGTTCAAAGAGATAAAAATCACCCATCAATTATTATGTGATCTTTAGGTAATGAAACAGGATTTGGTAAGAATTTTGTCAAAATGGCTGAGGAAATTCGTAAAATAGATAACTCTCGTTTATTACAATATGAAGGTGATTTTGAATGTGAAGTAAGTGATGTTCACTCAAATATGTATACAAGAATTAAGATTGAAGGGTCTGATCCTAAAAGGAGAGACTTACAATCTGTTATTGATGGAAAAGTTGCTGATGGTAGTTTTCATCCTAATTGACTTAACAAACCACACATTGAATGTGAATTTGCACATGCTATGGGGAATGGACCGGGTTCTTTAAATGATTATTTTGATTTCTTTTATAAACATGATGATATCTTTGCCGGTGCTTTTGTTTGAGAATGATATGATCACGGAATTGAATCATTAAATGAAAAAGGTGAGGTTTATTATAAATATGGAGGAGATTTTGGTGATGATCCTACTAATGGACCATTTTGTATTGATGGTTTATTAATGCCAGATGCTAAACCATCTCCTTCATTGTTTGAATATAAAGAAGTTATTGCTCCTATTCATACAGAGATTTCTGATGATTTTAAATTTCTAACAATTACTAATAGATATGATTTCAATACATTTATTAATTTAGAACAAGAAATTAGAATAATTAATTCTCGTGGTGAAACAATATTGAGTGAAATAATTGATATTAGTGATTTAGCTCCACGTACATCAACTCAATATAAAATTCCTAGTTTTGAAACTGAAAAAAATACATATTACTGAATTAAATTAATCACAACAAATAAGTTAGAAACAGCTTATTCTAAGAAAAATCATGTTATCTCAATTAAGGAACATGAATTATCATTTACAGAAGCAAGTATTGAACATAAATCAATAATAGATATTAATACAAAAGAAGAAGATTTTGAAGTATTGATTAATTTCGGAAATATAGGACTAACTTTTAACAAGGTAGATGGAAGAATTTACAACATCACAAAAGATAATAAAATATTGGTTAAAAAAGGACCACAACTTAATTTTTGAAGAGGTCTTACAGATAATGATGCTGACGAATATAAACAAAAATGAACTAAACAATTTTTTGTCCATTTATTTTCTGAATCATTAATTAAATATGAAATTAAGGAAAGTAAAGATTATTTAACAATTATTGTTGATACAATAAATGGAGCTGTTAATCAAGCTTGATTCTTTAGTTCAAAATATACATATAAAATTTATAAAGATGGAACCATTAACATTAATGTTGAAGGAAAAAAAGATGGTTTAATAAAAGTTACTGATGAAATGGCAAATGCTGCCGGTTCTGGTTCTTCAACTGTTATTGATTCTGATGATATAGTACCCAAAATGTTGCCAAGAATTGGTGTTAAATTAGAAATAGATAAAAGCCTTTCTCAATTTGAATATTTTGGAAAAGGTCCTGGAGAATCATATTCAGATTCTCACTGTTACAATACTTATAATGTTTGAAAACAAACAGTTGATGAATCTTTTACAAATTATGTTCACCCACAAGAAAATGGTAATAAACATCGAACATTATGAACAAATATTTATGACAAGAACAAGAAAAATATAATTAATATTGACAGTAATGGAGCAAAAAATAGATATGACTTTTCTATTCATTGATATGATGATAAAGATTTAACAAATGCAAAACACACCATTGATTTGGTTAAAAGAGATTATTTAACTTTAAACATTGATTATAAACAAAATGGTTTGGGTTCTAATTCCTGTGGACCACAACCACTTGATAAATATAAGTGTACTTTTGAAGACTTCAATATGAACTTTGATATAAAACTAAAATAAAAGGAGATAAAAATGAAAATATTAGTAACAGGTGGAGCAGGATATATAGGATCGCATGCAGTTTATTCTTTAATTGAAAAGGGGTATGATGTAATTATTGTAGATAATTTATCTAAAGGGTTCAAATCCAACATACATGAAAAAGCAACTTTTTATGAAGCGGATATTAGAGATGAAGAGCAACTAAGTCAAATATTTAAAAAAGAAAAAAACATTATCGGAATAATGAATTTTGCTGGTTTAATAATTGTTCCTGAAAGTGTTTTAGAACCATTAAAATATTTTAATAACAACACTCATGGAGTGGAAATATTATTAAAAGTAGCTTCAATATTTAATGTTAAAAATTTCGTATTTTCTTCAACTGCTGCGGTTTATGGAGAACCTAAAACAGTACCAATATTGGAAACCGATTTAAAAGAACCAATTAATCCATATGGTGAATCTAAACTTGCTGCAGAAGCAATCATTAGAGGTTGAGCAAATGCAACAAATTCTAATTATGTTATTTTTAGATATTTTAATGTAGCAGGAGCACATCAAAATGGAAAAATTGGAATCAAAGGAAAATCCCTTACTCACTTATTACCTTGTGTAATAGATAGTGCTATTCAAAAAAATACTTTCAAAGTTTTAGGAACTGATTATCCAACGAAAGATGGATCATGTATTAGAGATTTTGTTCATGTTGTAGATTTAGTAGAAGCACATATTTTAGGTCTTGAATGATCTATAAAAAACAAAAAGTCAGATATTTTTAATTTAGGTTCAGGAGATGGATATTCAGTATTAGAAGTTTTAAATCAATCAATAGAAACTTTATCAATTGATATTCCTAATGAAATGTCTGATAGAAGAGAAGGAGATCCTGCTCAGCTTTTTGCTAACACAACAAAAGTAAATAAAGTTTTGAAATGAACTCCTAAATATTCATTAGAAAATATGATTAAAACGGAATATGATTTTAGAAAGAGTAATAAAAATGAATAAAGAAAATTTAATAAAAACACATAAAGAGTTATTTGGAGTAGAGCCACAAACCACAATTTTATCTCCTTCTAGAATTAACATTATTGGAGAGCATATAGATTATTTGGGAGGAAATGTTTTACCTGCAAATATTGATTTATATATGATGGGAACATTTTCAAAAAGTGATTGTTTTGAAATTTATTCTGATAATTTTCAAGATGCAGGTATTCGGAAAGTAGAAGACCAAAAAAACTTTAAGTATGATAAAACTAGAGGATTCTTAAATTATGTTTTAGGTTGTGTTCAAATTTTAAGAGATAATAATTTTGAAGTAGGTGGTGTTAGTGTTGCGGTGTCATCTATCATTCCTCCTTCTTCAGGATTATCATCATCAGCTTCGTTTGGTGTTTTGATTATAAAGGGTCTTTTAAAAGTATATGGTTATGAAGTTAATGGTATAGAAGTTGCTAAATTATTTAAAGAAGTTGAAAATAAATTTATGAATTTAAAAAATGGTATTATGGATCAATTTATTATTGCTAATGGTATTGAAAATAATTTGATGTTATTAAATACTTCTACTCTACAATTTTCAAACTATGAAATAAATTTAGGTGATTATCAATTTGTAGTTTTTAATACTAAAAAACAAAGAGATTTAGTTGGTTCTAAATATAACGAAAGAGTAGAAGAAACGTCAAAGGGATTAGAATTAATTAATCAAACAAATACTTATGAAAATTTAACTTCAATTCCTTTAAGTAAATTAGATAACGAGCTTGAAAAGATTAGCAATGAGATAATTAAAAAAAGAGTTAAGTTTGCTGTAGAAGAACAAAATAGAGTAAATGATTTTATTTCTTTATTACCATTAAATGATTATGTTGCAATGGGAAAAATATTAAATGAGGGTCATAAGGGTCTAAAAGAATTATATGAAGTTTCTTGTGATGAATCTGATTTTATTGTCGATCAAGCTAATGCAATTGATGGCATTTTAGGAGCAAGAATGACTGGCGCTGGATTTGGTGGTTGTGTTATTGTTTTAACTCATAAAAATAGCGTTAAAACATTAGAACAAGAATTAGTCAAAAAATATAATGATAAATTTGGTTATCCTTGTGAGATGTACGTTATTAAGGTAGTTGATTGTGCAAAAGATATTAACTAATATATCCCAAGGTTTAATATTTCATGAGTTAATCAATGAAGAAAATGCTCTTAAGGTTATTAATGGAATATTGTCTAATAATAAACAAAAAAAGATTGATTTTTTAGAGCTAAGAAAAATTAGTAAATTTAATATTAATGAACATCTAGGATATATTGAAGAACTGAGACAATATTTTGAAACTAATAGTCAAAATACAATGATTGAAAATAAAATTAATCAAACTTTAGGGAAGTTCATTCCTTCTCAAAAAGAAATAAATAAATTATTTATAAATAAAGATAAATATGAAAAACTTTTATCACTTTCTACTGTTGCATATTATATTAAAACAGATAAGAATGCGTTAAATGTTCTTTGAACTCATGAAACAAAATATGGCGAAATAAATATATCTATAAATAATGCTAAACCAGAAAAAAGTCAAGCTCAAATTATCAAAGAAAAAAATTATGTTTCAGAAAACAAAAATGAACCTAAGTGTCCAATTTGTATTGAAAACATTAATTTTGAAGGAAGTTTAGTTAAAGATTCTAGAGAAAATTTAAGAGTCGTTTTAGAAACGTTAGATAAACAAAAGGAAAATGAATGATTTTTTCAATACTCACCATATGCTTATATTAATAAACATTTTGTATTAAATAATATTGAGCATAAACCAATGGTAATTACTAATGACACTGTCAAAAATTTAGTTGAATTTACTAATCAAAATGATAATTTTTTCTTAGGAAGTAATGCTGATTTGTCTATTGTAGGTGGATCATTATTAGGGCATAATCATTATCAAGGCGGGGAAGATATTTTACCTATTATGAATGCAAAAATATTGCAATCATTCACTTTTCAAGAAGCTAGCATAGATGTTTTAGATTGACCATTAAATGCAATTAAAATATCTTTAAATGACAAAAACAAAATAATAGATATTGCTAACTTTTTTGTCAATGGATGAAAAGGTAATTCTGATTATGGATTAAAATCAATTAATAATTCAACAACAATTATTG
This sequence comes from uncultured Mycoplasma sp., assembly GCA_947041065.1. Classification (GTDB taxonomy): domain Bacteria; phylum Bacillota_I; class Bacilli_A; order Mycoplasmatales; family Metamycoplasmataceae; genus UBA710. The sequence continues at coordinate 6,127 of CAMRCV010000006.1, read as the reverse complement.
TTAATAAAATTAATGGTATTTTTAATGTTTACTTAATTTTTAGAAATAATTCAACGAGTACAACTAAACCATTTGGAAACTTTCATATTGATCCCTCTAAATTTCATATAAAACAAGAAAATATTGGATTAATGGAAGCGGGAGGATTAGCTATTTTGCCGAAAAGATTAATATCTGAATTACAAGAAATTATTGATATTTTTGATCCGAATAACCTTGACCTTATTTTGCAAAATGAAAATTTAACAAAACATTATTTATGAATTAAGAAAATGTTAAAAAATAAAATAGCAATTAATAAAGAAAACCTATTAAAAGATATGTCTGATATTTTTGTAAGTTGTTTAGAAGATTGCAAGGTTTTAAAAGATAAAGATTTTATTCAATTTATAAATAACAAAATACAAACCAATCAAGAAGTGTTCACTATCAAAAATGAAACTGGCCTTAAGGTTGAAATTATGAGGAAAGGTTTTACTGTCAAACAAATTCAATTAAATAACAAAAGTTTTTTAATGGAATATCAAGATATTGATTCTTATTTTACAAACAATGATATATTTTTAAATTCTTTTGTGGGTCCTGCTGCTGGTCGAATTGAAAAAGGTATTGTGAAATTTGATAACAAGGAAATTAAATTAAAAACAGACAACAATGATAATTATATGCATGGTATGAATGAAAAATGATCTGATATTATTTTTGATATTTCTATAAAATCATTTGATGATTTTGATATATTAGAAGGGCATGCTGAACAACGCCATATAGAGCTCGATTCTTTATTTATATTTGATCTTAATTTAAAGATTTGACGTCATGAAAACAAAATAGAATTTGGTTATAATATTAGAACAGATAAACCAACTATTTGCAACCCTACACATCATCTTTATTGAAAGATGCCAGATACTAAAAATCTTTGAGATTTAAATATGGAAATAAATTCTAATAATTATTGAAGTTTGAATAAAAATTTTAATCCACAAAAAAAAGAGCAATGAATGATGAACGGTTTTCAAAAGCTATCAGATATCAAAAATAAAATTGGTATTGAACAAACTGAACTAGTGGGCGGAGGAATAGACCATCCTATAGAACTTGTAAAAGATTCTCAAGTTGTTTTATCATCACCAGATTTTAAATCAACAATAAATGCCAACTCTACATTGACAAACGTTGTTATATACACGCATAATTGAAAATCTAATAATCCTTTATTGAATTCTAATTCAGATACTCATCAAGCAATTTGTTTCGAATATCAATCTGTTCCAACATCGATCAACAATCCTAATTTTGATAAAATAATTATTAACAAAGACAAACCTTACATTCACAATACAATTTATAAGTTTGAAATTAAGTAATTTTATCTGCGTTAGTATTGATTATAGAATCAAATTTTTCACTTTTTATTTTATAATATTCTAAAAAAAACATATCTAAGAAAACACTAATTATAGAAAACGAATGTCGAGGTATTTCTCTTTCGTTTAAGTTTTCATAATCTACAAAATATAAAGAATATTCTTTAACTGCATAATCAACAATATTGCTTTTATTTGCAAGAGTAATTGAAATTATCTTTGTATGAATAACATTTTCTTTAATATATTTTATTCTATTTTTTATTCTATAATTTTTACCAGATAAAGAAAGAACAATTAATAATGCATTTTCTGTGATGTTATTACACTCAGGGTTAGATATTTCTATTGCTCTTGACCTTTTCCCTATCTTATTAAATTTAGCAGCAAAGATAGATGCTATATGATGGTTTAATCCACCTGATAAAAAAATTATATCAGTAGCACTTTCTACAAGACCATTAAATACATGGAAATCATAATTAGATATGTTTTCAAATGTTTTGTTTAAAGAGTGAATAAGAGTGTTGTTTAAGTATTGAATAATTGCATTGTCTTCACTTGGTTTACGATCATCTAAATAAATATATTGTTTAAAATCTTTGTATCCAGAAAAACCGCATTTTTGAATAGTTTTTGTAATTTTAGAGTTACTAACATTCATTTCGTTTGCAATATCTTCAATTTTTAAAGAAAATATATTGCCCTCTATTTGCACCTTAGATATATATTTTAAAATTTTAATATCAGTATCAGTTAATAGGTGAGAGTTATTTAGTAATATGGAATTAATTTTTTCTTTTTCATTCATGACATATAAATTATATCTTAATTTATATGTTATATAATTGTTAAATATACATTATTAAAAGGACGGAAATATATATGAAAAAATTAGATTTTGGTACAGCAGGTATAAGGGGCATTTTAGGTTCAGGAGAATATCATTTGAACGATATTCATATAATAAGAGTAACAGAAGGATTCGCCAAATACTTACTAGCTAATTTTAAAGATGTTAAAAAACAAGGGATTGTTATTGGTAGAGATAATAGAAGAAAAAGTAAAAGATTTGCAGAAATTGCTGCAAGCATATTAACTAAGTATGAAATCAATGTTCATTACAATCAAGAAATAGCTCCCACACCCTTTATTTCTTTTGCTACTAGAGTTTTAGGGGCTGCAGGTGCAATAAATATTACAGCAAGTCATAATCCAAAAGAATATAATGGAGTTAAACTATATGACAAAGAAGGATGTCAATTATTGCCTGGTGAAACAGCTAAATTACTAACACACTTTAATTCATATCAAGAATATGAAAATGTTGAGGTTACTTTTGCTCAAAATCAATATTTTCACTATATAACAAATGACTTAATGGATTCATATCTTGATCAAGTAAAAAAAATCGGTGGAGAAATACATGATTTTTCTAATATTAAAATAGCTTATACACCTCAGCATGGAACAGGAGCACTTCCAGTCACTAAACTTTTTAATGATTTAAATGTACAAGCTTTTTATGAAGAAAATGAAATGAAAGAAGATACAGAATTTACTTTTTCTGCAACTCCTAATCCAGAAGCAAAAGAATCTTTTGATAATGTTTTGATTGTTGCTAAAAATAATAATTGTGATATTGCTTTAGTAACTGATCCTGACGCAGATAGAGTTGGCCTTGCCATCAAACATAAAGAATCATATAAGATTCTTTCAGGAAATGAAACAGCTATTTTAATATTCAATTATTTATTAGAGCAATTAAATGAAAAAGATTTAAAAAACTATTATTTAGTTTATTCTTTTGTTTCATCTTCTTTACCTCGAAAAATGGCAGAAGCAAATGGGTTGAAGTCATATATGACTGAAACAGGGTTTAAGTGAATAGGAAATCTTGTTAATGATTTATCACAATCAAATCCAGAACAAAAATTCCTTTATGCTTTTGAAGAAAGTTACGGTTCTTTAATTGATGAAAATATTTGTCGAGATAAAGATGCGATACAATCAATTGTTGTGCTAACTAAAATGGCGAGCCATTATAAAAAACTTGACATGGACTTAATGGAAGTTCTTGATAAAATATATCAAAAATATGGATTTGTAGAAAGTGGTAGCATTGTTTTAAATATTGAATCAAATAGTCATTTAGAAAATGTAAAAGATGCTTTCCAAAAACTTAATATTGCAGACACAACTTTCTTAGATTATAATAAGGGAATAAATTCAATTGAACCAAATGATATGTTGACTTATGAGTTTGCAGATGGTTCTTGAATTTCTTTAAGACCTTCAGGAACAGAACCTAAAATTAAAATATATTTATTCTTTACTAATAAAGATAAAGAACAAGCTGTTAAAAATTACAATAAATACTTTAAATTACTTACTAACTTATAATATCTAAAAAACTTATTCTTTTGATTCATATAAACAAAAAGAAATAAACAAAAAACACTTTTAAAGTGTTTTTATATTTTCTTCAATAATTCTTAAGAATTATAGTTTTGAGAATTTGTCTAATGTTCTAACAAATTGTGAAACGTATGAAGTTTCATTGTCATATCAAGCAATAACTTTAAACATTTGTTTTCCGTCTTTGTTTGTAATAACTCTTGTTAATTCAGCATCAAATAATGAACCAGCTGATGAACCAATAACGTCAGTTGAAACAATTGGGTCAGTAACATATTCTAATGAAGCACTAGCCATTTTTTTAACTGAATCATTAATTTGAGCAACAGTTACATTTTTAGCATCAACTTCAAATGTTAAATCAACAACAGAACCTGTAATTGTAGGAACTCTCATTGCCATACCATCTAATTTACCAGCTAAGTGAGGTAATACTAGACCAACAGCAGCAGCAGCACCAGTTGAAGTAGGTATAATATTAACCGCTCCAGCTCTTGCTCTTCTTAAATCACTGTGAGGTGCATCAACTAATTTTTGATCTCCTGTATATGAGTGAACAGTTGTCATTAATCCTGAAGTAATTTTAAATGCTTTATCAATAGCATTAACAACAGGTGCTAAACAGTTAGTTGTACATGATGCTCCTGAAATGATAGTATCATTTTTATCTAAAGTATCATCATTAACAGCGTAAACTATTGTTTTGATTCCTCCTGTTGCAGGTGCAGATATAGCAACTTTTTTAGCTCCAGCTTTAATGTGTTTCTCTGCTCCTTCTTTAGTTGTAAAGAAACCTGTTGATTCAACAACAACATCAATCTTAAGTTCTCCTCAAGGTAAGTTTTGTGGGTCTCTTTCAGCACAAATTCTAATTGTTTTTCCGTTAACGATTAAGTTTCCGTCTTTAGCTTCAACTTTTCCGTTAAAACGTCCTTGTGCACTATCATACTTCAATAAGTGAGCTAGTGTTACTGCATCAGTTAAATCGTTGATAGCAACAATGTTTAATTCCTTATCCATTTTTAAATCGAAAATTTGTCTAAAGACTAATCTACCAATTCTTCCAAATCCATTTATAGCAATATTTTTCATTTTTTTCTCCAATAATATTTATCTTTTTATAAGGTAGTTCGAAACTACTAATAATATTATACAACTTTAACAATAATAAAGATAACTAAAAAGCATGTTTTTTCCTTTTTTGACCTTTTTACTTGCTAAAAAAGACTTTTTAGACAATTAAGTATATGAATAACAATAGAGGCATGTTATTGGAAACAATAATAAACAATACAATCAAACAATATAAACAAAAAGGGGTTGCTATTTTTCATAAAAAATCATTAGATATCAAATTTTCGGCCCTTGATGGAACAAAAAAAATTAAAAATGGAGTAATTATATCTAAAAGTACTGTTGATTATTATGGGATATATCAAGGTTCTTTTGTTGCTTTTGAAGCTAAATCATCTAAAACTAATACTATCCCAAAAAATAATTTCAAAGTACATCAGCACAATTATCTAAAAACCATTAAAAAACATGGCGGATTAGCTTTCTATATTCTCCTTTTTAAAGAAACGAATGCTTTCTTTTTAGTTGATGTTTCTTTGATTAATTACGAAAAAAAATCTATAACTATACAGTATGTTAGGGATAAAGCAATTGAGCTTGATCTCCTATTTCCTGGAGTTATAGATTTTGTAAAATATTTCTAATACTTAATATTAGAAAGAATCTTTGAAAAGTTTAGCAGGTGTAAACTTAGGTACACTTTTAGCAGCTATATCGATTCTTGCTCCTGTTGCAGGATTAACACCCATTCTTGCAGCTTTATCAACTTTTTTAAATGTTCCAAAACCAGCAAGTGTGATTTGCTCACCTTTTTTCAATTGTTCGCTAACAACACTAATAAACGCATTAACAACCAATTCAGTATCTTTTTGTGTTATTTCTGTTACGCTTGATAACTCAGCAACTAATTCTTTTTTATTCATTATATTCTCCTAATTAAACATCTTTTTTAAATTATATCACAATTATTTTTTATTTCTAAAAACTAAAGCGATGGGAGTTCCTCTAAGATCAAAGTATTCTCTCATCTGATTTTCAATATATCTTTTATAAGTAAAGTGTAGATAATCAACATTATTTACAAACAATACAAATGTTGGTATTGAACCATTAATTTGCTTAATATAACTAATATTTACTCTTTTACCTTTTAATGATGGTGCTGGTTGCATTTGTTGCATCTCCATAATTACTTCATTTAGTAAAGAAGTTTTAACTTGTCTTTCAATATTAACTTTTACTAGATCGGAAGAGCACACGTCTGA
>CAMRCV010000005.1 GCA_947041065.1 uncultured Mycoplasma sp. | reverse complement strand
TATTTCTATGAATAAAATTTGCAAGATACAAGTGAGTGAATCAAAAAGCAGCAAGTACAAAGATAGTTTTGAACTAATTTCTGTTGAAAAAAATATTATTGATTCTAAAAGTTCTGCTATTGATTATTTGTCTTCGAAAAAATTTTCTGGAATAACAAAAGTAACTGCTACAAAAATTATTAATGAATTAGGAATAGAGTTTTTAAAAAACCCTATTGAATATAAAGACAAATTAGAAAGTATCATTTCTGAGAAAAAAACTTTTGTACTTATTGAGCAAGTTAATGTTGATAAAATATACCAACAAGTTTTAGAAAAATTTCAAATGAATAATTTATCAATGAGGTTGTTATATATAATCGAAAAACAATACAAAGATAAACAACTTTTAGATTTCTTAGAAAATGACGTTTATTCAGTTTTAGAATGAAATGAAAATATTAATTTTTTTGATGTTGATAATATTGCAGAAATTTTCTTGAAAACTTTTTCCAACGATATTAGATTAGAAAAATATTTAGCTTGATCTATTTTAAACTTATCTTTTTCTAATGGTTCAACTATTTTTCAAATCAAAGAATTATATACATCAATTGCAAGAACATTTGGAATGTCCAAAGATGAATTTATGGACACAGTTAAAAGGTTAGTAAATAAAAATATTTTGATACTTTCTGACAATAAACAATCAGTCACATCTGCAACAGTATATGAAAAAGAATCTTACATTGTTACAAGGTTAAAAGAAATCAATCAAATTGAAATAAATAAATTTCCTGAAGAAATTATTAACAACAACATTGATGAAATACAAAGCAACGCTTTAGAGTATGCACTAAATAATCCAGTAACAATTATTTCAGGTTATCCCGGCACAGGAAAAACAACTCTAGTTGATAAGTTAGTTAAAAATTTAACAAAAGTTGAACCAGGATCATTTAGCCTTTTGGCACCTACAGGAAAAGCGGCCTATCAAATATTTTTAAAAACAGGTCACACTGCAAGAACAATTCATTCTTTTTTAGGAATGCAAAAAGGAACCAATGTCTTTAGAATAAACGAAGAAAATCCCTCTGATGTTAGGACATTAATTATTGATGAATTTTCTATGATTAATATTGATTTATTTTATTCACTTTTAGTAGGTTGTCCATATTTAAATAGATTAATATTGATTGGCGATAAAAATCAACTTCCTTCTATTGGTGCTGGTTATTTATTAAATGACATTATTGCTTCTAATAAATTTAAAACATTTTTATTGCAAAAAATTTATCGGCAAGAATTAGGTTCATCAATTATTGAAGTAGCTTTAATTATTAATGATCAAAAAATGCCTGTATTCAACAACAAAGAAACTACTTTTATTGAGGAAGAAGAATGAAAAGCTAAAAACAAAATATTAGAAAAGGTAGATAGTTTTATTGCTGATAATGTGTTGACTTCTGATTATCAAATTTTAGTTCCGATGTATTCTGGAGAATGTGGAATTGATAAATTAAATATTTTGATTCAAAAAAAATATTCAAAAAACAAAGAAAAATTAGAAATACGTAATCAAACATTTTATTTAGGAGATAAGATTATTCAAATTGAAAATGATAATGAAGCAAATGTCTTTAATGGAGAAATTGGATACATCACAGAATTCAATGGAGGAATTAAAGTTAGTGAAGTTGTGGTTGAATTTGAAGATGGTAAAATCATCAAATATACTTTATCAAACTTCATTAAAAACATTAAACTAGCATACGCTATTTCTATTCACAAATTCCAAGGAAGTGAATCCAAAAATATTATCTTGGTAATATATAATTCTCATTATGCTTTATTGAGCAAAAAACTTTTATATACCGCTGTCACAAGAGCTGCTGAAAATCTAATTATTTTTGGAGAAAAAAGAGCTATTGAAACATGTATTAATAATGATAACGATTCTAAAAGATTAGGTAATATTTTAAGTTTTTTAGCTAAGTAAAAATTTGATTAAATTAATATGTTGCCTTATCAAACTAATTAAATTTTAAAACTATATAATACAAATAATGAACATGAAATAATATCGTGACATAACTATTAAATTTAAAATAGAGAAAAGAGATAATATGCAAAAAAATAAAATATATTTTGATTTAGAGACGACAGGATTTGATGGTTTGAAAGATGATTTAATTGAAATTTATGCAATCAAAGAATCACCAACAGGAGAAATTTTAGGAGATATTCATCTTTATTTTAATCCAGGAATTTCTTTACCAGTTAGAATTGTGGAAATTACTAAAATTACTGATGCAATGTTAAAAAATAAACCAAACTTTATTTCGCAAGTTGACACAATTTTGGACTTTATTGAACCTGAAGATATCTTAGTAGGTCATAATGCTTTGCGTTTTGATTTACCATTTTTAAATCAACAATTCATAAAACACAATATTAGAAATTCTATTCAATTGACAAACGAAGTAATTGATACAATGATAATGGCTAGAAAACAAGATAATGTCGGACCATTTACAAAAGGTTATAAATTAATTGACTTAGCCAACAAATTTAATTTTAAAATTAATGAAGCAAAGTTTCATGGAGCTAAATATGATGTTGAAATTACTAAAATACTTTTAAAAGCATTAGAAGAAAAAGCAAAACCAAAAATTTAAAGTAAAAACAAAAATAAAATAGAGATAATAAAAAATGTATAATATTAGTTATGAAAATTATTATTGGTTTAGGGAATCCTGGTGAAGAATACGCAAACACCAGACATAACATCGGCTTTCAAGTTATAGACTTGATTTGTAAAGAATATGATACATCACTAAACACAAACAAGTTTGGTGGTTTATTTTTTGTAGAAAAAGATGTTATTGTTGCCAAACCAATCAACTTTATGAATAATAGTGGAGCCTTTGTAAAAGAATTAATTGACTTTTATAAGGTTAAAATCGAAAACGTTTTAATCATTTATGATGATTTAGACTCAGAAGTTGGAAAAGCCAAAATAAAAACTTTTGGATCATCTGGCGGACACAATGGATTGAAAGATATTATTCAAGCATTAGGAACTGACGAAATCAAAAGATTAAAAATAGGAATTGGTAGACCTAAAAATTCAAAAGGTGTTGCTAAATACGTTTTAAGTAAAATACCTCAATCAGATACTGTAATACTAGATAAAGTTAAAATTGAAGCTGCCAAAATAGCAATTAGTTTTGTTTATAACGATATTAGATTAGTGATTAATAATTTTAATGGTCAACAGAAGTAACAAAAAACTCATTGCTGTTAGTGGTGGAGTTGATTCAATGTATTTATTGAATGAATTTAAAAACGAAGATATTATTGTAGCTCATGTCAACTATAATATTAGAGAAGATGTTGATGTTGATTTAAAAATTATTATTGATTTTTGTGACAAAAATAACATTAAACTAGAAACATTATCTTTAAAAGAAGAATATTTAGGAAACTTTCACGAGTGAGCCAGAAATAAAAGATATGATTTTTTTCAAAAAATTTATAATAAATATGAATGTAAGCAATTAATTATTGCTCATCATAAAGATGATTTTTTAGAAAGTGCAATTATGCAATGAAGTTCTGGGAGACATCCTTATTATTTTGGCATTAAAAAATATAATTATCATTTTGAAATGAATATTTATCGACCAATGATTTTTGAATATTGAAAAGATGAGATTTATCAATTAGCAAATAAATTTAATATTCCATTTAATGATGATTTAAGTAATTTTACTGATAAATATACCAGAAACAAAATTCGTCTTGAAATGAATAAAAAATCACAGGCAGCAAAAGAGATTGTTTTTAAATCTTTTCAATTAATTAATGTTGAGAAATGTCAAAAAAACATTAAAACAATCAAAAAATATATTGAATGAAGTGAATTATCTTTCAATATTGATTTTTTAATTGATAATGATAAACACTTTGAAAACTTAATTTTTAAATTTTTAACTGATAATATTGAAAAAATAAATATTAATGCAAACATTTTGAAAGCAATAAAACAATTTTTAATAGTTAAAAATGGAAATAAGGAGTTTTTACTATCAAATAATAGAAAATTAATCAAATTAAACAATAATGTTATTATTAAATAAAAATGAATTATAATTAATAATAACTATACAAAAGAGGCAAATATGAACGAAGAGCGTAAAGAAAAAAAACCTAAAAAGAAAAATTGGTTTTTAATCGTCTCCATTTTAGTTCTTTTGGCATTATTCGCTTTCTTTTTGTACACTATTTTCAAAAATAATGGCCTTCAAATGTCATTAAGTGAATTTTGAGAAAAATATGACTTAGCAGCCGCTTCAAGCACTGACGGAACTTACTTTTCTTCTATAGCAGTTACCGATTATCAAAGACTTATGCAAGTAACTTTTGTAGAGAATGGAGTTACACAAGGAACTTATTCTGTTGGTTTAGTTGATGCAACTTCTCCACTTTCTAAAGATCAATGACAAATTGCTATAACAAATGGTATGGGTGCTAATGGTATCTATTCAGGAACAGCTGTTGCTGAACAAAATGTCTTTGTTACATTCTTATTCCAATTTGGACCAATTTTATTAATTTTAGTTGTTACATTCTTTATTTACAGATCTCAAATGAAGGGTTCTGGCGGAGGAATGTTTAATCCTGGTAAAAATCAAGCTGAAAAAATTAAGTCAAATAAAAGATTTAGTGACATTGCCGGAAACGTTGAAGTTAAAGAAGAAGTTTCTGAATTAGTTGATTATTTAAAAAATCCTAAAAAATATTCTAGCGTAGGAGCAAGAATACCTAAAGGAATTCTTTTAGGTGGTCCTCCAGGGACAGGGAAAACACTTGTTGCTAAAGCTACTGCTGGAGAAGCAAATGTTCCTTTTTACTTTATATCAGCATCTAACTTTGTAGAGATGTTTGTTGGTGTTGGTGCTAAAAGAGTTCGTGAAATGTTTAAAGAAGCAAGAAAAAATGCTCCTGCAATTATTTTTATTGATGAACTTGATGCTGTTGGTAGAAGTCGTGGAGCCGGAATGGGCGGAGGAAACGACGAAAGAGAACAAACACTTAATCAACTTCTAGTTGAAATGGATGGAATTACAGAAAATGGTGGAATCCTAGTTATGGCCGCTACAAACCGTCCTGACGTTTTAGATCCTGCTTTATTAAGACCAGGAAGATTTGATAGAATTATAACTGTTGGATTACCTGATATTAAAGAACGTGAAGATATTTTAAAATTACATTCAAAAGGGAAAAGAATTGATAAAGGGATTTCATTTAAAGGGATTGCTAAGAGAACTCCTGGTTATTCTGGTGCACAATTAGAAAATGTTGTTAATGAAGCGTCATTATTATCTGTTCGTGAAGATACTGGCGTAATTACAATAGAACAAATCGATGAAGCAATCGATAGAGTTATGTCAGGTCCTGCTAAGAAAAATAGAACCATCTCTAAACAAGAATTAGAAATGGTTGCATATCATGAAGCTGGACATGCTGTTGTTGGTATTAAAATTCCAGGTGGTAACAAAGTTCAAAAAATTACTATTATTCCTCGTGGAGATGCTGGAGGATATAACTTAATGATTCCTGAAACTGAAAAATACTATTCTTCAAAATCAGATTTAGAAGCTTCTATTAAATCATTTATGGGTGGTAGAGCTGCTGAAGAAATTATTTATGGTAAAGACGCTATTTCTAATGGTGCTAGTGATGATATTTCGAAAGCTACTGATATTGCTAGAAGAATGGTTACTGAGTGAGGTATGTCTACTAAACTTGGTCCTATTAAGTATGAAGAAGCTACTGGTAGTCCTTTTATGGGTAGAGATTATGGAAAGAATAAATCATTTTCAGATTCTGTAGCACTTGAAATAGATACTGAAATCAAAATGATGATTGAAGAAGCTCAAGCAGTTGCATATAAAGTAATTAAATCTAATATGAAATTGTTAGAATTAATTAAAACTTCATTATTAGAAAATGAAACAATAGTTTCAGAAGAAATAGAATATATTGCTGAACACTTAGAGTTACCTCCTAAAACAGAGAAAACACAAATTAAATCAAAGAAATTTAATTTAGAAGATTTAATTGATGAAGTTGAAATTGAATCAAGTGATGATGATGCAAAAGAATCTTCTTCAAAGATTAAAGTTAAATCAAAGAAACTAAATTTGGAAGAAAAAAGTTCTACAGATCCAATTAGTGAAACAACTAAAGAAGAATCTGATAATACTAAAGAAAAGAATTTATCAAAGAAAACAGCTACTACTAAAACTAAGACAACTACTACTAAATTAAAAAATACTAGTACAACTAAAGTTAAAAAAGAAGTAGATAAAACTGAAGAGATAGAATTACCTAAAAAAGATAAATAAAAATATCATAAAAAAACACTTGTTAATAAGTGTTTTTTTTATTCTTAAACAAATTACTTTAATAACTCAAAGACGTCATCACCAATTTTAGCAATATCAACTTCAAAGTTTCTAGCAACTATATTACCTAGAGTTGCTAATCCATTAAAGTCAGCTAATCTTTTAGGTTTCCCAGTAAATGATTTAGAAAAAATTGTTGCTGGTAAATTTTCTCTTGTATGATCACTACCTTTAAATGTTGGATCATTTCCGTGGTCTGAAGTAATGATTAATAAATCGTCTGATTTCATTGCATTAAGAAGCTTTGCAAGCTTAATATCAAACTTATCGATATTATTAGCATAACCTTCAACATCTCTTCTATGTCCATAATGTGAATCAAATTGTACAAGGTTTAAAAAAATGAATTCATTCTCAGTATTCTTAGTTGTTAAATCAATTAAGATATCCATACCATCTTCATCACCTTCTGATTTGTAATGCTTATTTATTCCTTGTCCAGAAAAGATATCACTTATCTTCCCTATACTAACAACATTAACACCTTTTTTATTTAGGTTACTTAAAATATTATCTTCAGGCGGAAGAATGGCAAGGTCGTGTCTATTAAACGTTCTTTCTCACTTACCATCACTACCTATATAAGGTCTAGCAATTATTCTACCAACATTTCATTCAGGTTTTGAAGAACATATTTCTCTTGCAGCTTTAGCATAACGATATAGTGTGTCAAGTCCCATGTGTTTTTCATGACCACATATTTGTAGTGTTGAATCTTGTGAAGTATAAACAATAACTGAATCAGTATCAATTTGCTCTTGTGCCATTTCATCCAAGATAACGGTTCCGCTAATTGCAATATTACCAATTATTTTTTTACCATCAAAAGCTTTCGATAATTCATTAATTAGTTCTTCAGGGAAACCATGTTCAGTAAAAACAGGAAATGGATTCTTTGTTTCAATACCCATCATTTCTCAATGACCTGTTAAAGTATCTTTACCATTAGATATTTCATCAACAACGGCAGTATAAGCTAATTGAGAATTAACTTTTCCTTGATCATGTAATTTAGCTATTGATGTAATTCCTAATTTTTTTCATGTAGGTATTGTTAATTTAAACTTTTCAGAAACATGCAAAAATGTATTTGCTCCTTTGTCGCCAAATTCTGCTTGCCTTACATCTCCACCAATTCCTAAAGAATCAGTAACTATCATCATTACTCTTTTATATTTATTCATAAATTTACCTCTAATACTTAATGTTTTTTGTATTATTAATTATACATTTTTATAGTTCTTAAATAATTTAAAAAAGAAAAGAAGTACTAAATAAAAGACTTAGAACTATTGAGATATACTAAAATAGAATCTAATAAATTCATCAATTATTTTTAGGAATTGACTTTAAAATATTAGGAATCAAAAATCCCCGTTAAAACTTTTAATAACTATTAATTATAAATCTTGTTTAGTTGTAGCTATAACAACTTCTCTAACAGATATTTCTTGTGGCATTTGATACATAAATAAAGCAGTCTTAACAACTTCTGCAGGATCAACTACTTTTCCACCCATCGTTGTTTTTCAATCCTGGTAACCTTCAATAATAGACTTATCAGTTGTTCTATTTAATAACTTAGTTTCAACTGCTCCTGGTGAGATAAGTAAAACTCTAACATTTGATCCTGAAACTTCTTGACGAATTGTTTCGGTTAGTCCATGAACAGCGTATTTAGTAGCACAATAAGCTGCGTGATTGTTAAAAGGCTTGAAACCTGCTATTGATGAAATATTAATAATTGTTCCACTATTTTGACTTATCATATTTTCCAATACTATCTTTGTTCCATTCAATACACCTAATATATTAACGTTTATCATAGTGCTTCATTCTTTCGGATCTTGTTTCGTCATATCACCTAGCATCATTATTCCTGCATTATTAATAATTAAATCTGTTTTCCCGAATGTTTTTTCTGCACTTTCAATTGATTCTTTAAATGATTTAAAATCACCGACATCAACTTTATTAACTAATATATTTTTGCTTGCCATATGTTTAATTGATTCAATATTCATGTCTAACAACAACAAAGGGTATCCTTGTTCAGAAAACTGCTTAATGTATTCTAGTCCCATTCCTCCTGCTGCTCCAGTTATAACTACTAATTTTTTTTCTTGATTCATTTTTATCTCCTAATTTAATAATATAAATAATTATATAATAAAAAAATATAGAAAAAGATATTGATGATAGTTATTTAAAAAGTAAATTTCTTAACAAAATTCCTTGCCCTTTCAAAAAATGATGTTTTGGCTTGAATTTTTTTATTTGCATTAGGTCCAAAGCTACTAATTTTTTCCAAAAATATTCCATTTATATCTGAACCATGTTCTCTAACTTCTCCGGTTTTGATATAAGAATCTAATATCTTTTTAGTTTCAGCTTCTTTAAGATTGAATTTTTTAATAATCAATAGTACTTCTTCCTCTTGTTTTTCTTTACTGAACTCTATTCATTTATCACGAATATTATTTGAATCATATTCTTGTTTTTCAATAAATTCCATAATTAAATCTTTTTTATCACGAAGAGAAATTGAAGAATCAATATTCAAAATAATATTATCTTTTATTTTATTATCTTTATCTTCTTCATTAGAATATTTTGCTAAAAGAGATAAAATATAATCAATATTTACCTCGACTTGCTTTATTAATTCAATTTCAAACTCAATTGAATCATTAATGCTTATTTTATTTGAATCATTTGATTCTTTCTTAATTTTGTCTCATATATCTAAATAAAGTGATTGGTATTGTTTTATTTCATACTCGGTAATATTTTTATTATATGTGTCATGAAATTCATCAAAATTAGACAAAATATTTAAAAGTTTTTGCAACTTACTAAATAAATTAACAAAATCTCTCTGAGAGCTTTCGCTTTTTATTTCAGGAACTCTTCCATTCAATAGTGGAAATTGTTCTTTTATAGCTTCAACTACTTCAACGAATCCTTGTTGGTATTTTCCTTTTTGATCATTAAAGCCCTCCATATAATCTTGGTAACTTTTTAAAATAATTATTCCTCTAGAGTTTTTGTTACTAAAAAGTTCAATTGAGTCATTTACTTCTTTCTCAATATTTCTAAAAGTAACTATTTGTCCGAATGATTTAACACTGTTTAAAATTCTATTCGTTCTAGAAAAGGCTTGTAACAATCCATGATATCTTAACTTTTTATCCACTCATAAAGTATTTAATTGTGGAGCATCAAAACCCGTTAAAAACATATTAACTACAATTAAAATATCTAATTCTTTGTTTTTCATTTTTAAAGAAATATCTTTATAGTATTGATCAAAACCATTAGATATGTCAAATGATTGCTTAAACATTTTATTATAATCCTTTATAGCACTTTCCAAAACTTCTCGAGATGACTCATCTAATTTATTAGCATCCATATTATCATCTGGCAAATAACCTTGATCATCACTTTGTCCATCATTTGGGTTAAAACTATAAATCATTCCTATTTTTAATTTTTGACTATCTAATTTATCATTTTGTTGATTTTTAAACTCTTCATAATATAACATAGCTGCTTTTATTGAAGAAACTGCAAAAAGAGAATTAAATCCTCTTAATTTTGAAGCAACAGTTTTATACCCAACTTGATCATTATTATTTTCAATGTCAACTTTTCCTCAATAGGATTTATCTCTCTTGGTTTTATAGCTAAATGATTGTAATATATATTCAGCCACCGTTTTAATTCTTCTAGGGTCTAAATAAATTCTTTCCTCATCAATTGAAGTTCCTTTTTCTAGATTTACTATTTCCTTGGTTTTAACCGTTTCTATGTAATCAATTTTAAATTTTAAAACATTGTTATCATTAATTGCATCAACAATTGTATATTGATGTAGTTCTTTTCCAAAAATTTGCTCAGTAGTTTGAAATTCAGACCCATTATATATATTGGCGTTTTTAGCACTAATTGGCGTTCCTGTAAAACCAAACATTATATTTTTTTTGAATTTTTTAGCAATATCTTTTCGCATTTTTCCAAATTGTGAACGATGACATTCATCAAAAATTAAAACAATATTTTCATTAAATACATCCAATTTGTTTGTACGATCATTCACTAAATTAGATAATTTTTGAATTGTAGTAACTACTATTTTTTTGTTTGCCGAACCATCTAATAGTTGAAGCCTTAACTCATTGGTGCTTTTAGTTGTATTAACAGCATCTTTTTGAAACTTATTAAACTCTTTGATTGTTTGATAGTCTAAATCTTTTCTATCTACAACAAATAGAACTTTTTTAATTTCATCAATTGATTGAGCTAATGTTGCCACTTTAAACGAAGTAAGTGTTTTACCACTTCCTGTTGTATGTCAAATATAACCTCCGGATTGATTCTTACCTTGTAATTTTGAATTAATAACAATGTTAATTCTTTCAATAATTTTTTCAGTAGCAATAATTTGATATGGACGCATCACTTTAAGATTTTGATCAACATCAAAAACACAATATTTAGTTAATATATTTAATATTGTTCCCTTCATAAAAAAAGTCATTGTAAAATCTTGCAAATCAAAAATAGGATCATTTTTTTGATCTGTTCAATAGCTAGTGAATTCATATGAATTACTGATTTTTTTACCACCGTTTGTTTGCGGTTTCTTGGAATCTATTAAATTATTTCTAGTAGTATTAGAATAGTATTTTGTAATTGAACCATTGGAAATTACAAATATTTGCACAAAATTAAATAAATTATTAAAGCTTGTATTTTGGTATCTTTCAATTTGATTAAAGGCATTCTTTAAATTAACACCTCTCTTTTTAAGTTCAATATGAACTAAAGGAAGGCCATTTACTAAAATAGTAACATCATAACGAGAATTATTAGTTTCATTCCTTGCTTCAAATTGATTAATTACTTGCAATGAATTTTTAAAGATATCATTTTTATTGATCAATCATATATTTGCTACTTGACCATCATCAAACTTAAAAGAAAATCCATAATTTTCTTGAACAATAACACTTCTATCAGAAACAGAGTTTTTATCATTATTAATATTTTCATTATAAAATCTTCTTCACTCATCATTATTAAATTTAATCTTATTTAATTTTTCAATTTTCGATTTTAAATTAATAATTAAGTCATCTTCGTTATTAATTGATAAATATTGATATCCAATTGATTCAAGATTTTTAATAAATTCTTTTTCTAAATCATCTTCTGATTCATTATTATGTTTAGCAAAATTTTTTTGTATATCTTTGATATCAGTTATTACCGTTCAATTATGCATTTGTAGTATTGGTTTATTTTTCATTATTGTCTCTTTTACTTATTTTATTAATAATTTCATTTAATTTTTCTTCAGTAATTAAATTTGATGTCAATGCCTTATTGAATGAATCTGGAAAATTATTTTCATCTATTTTGGAATCACTTTTAATAATTTTAATATATTCATCTTTAGTAATTATATTTTTCTTAAACATAATTTCAGCAAAAAGAAATAAAATTTTTTTTAAATGATATCCTATAGAGGTTTCATATTTATCAATAATTCCCCTTAATAATTCATCATTTATTTTATTTTCATTAAATTTATTTTGTAGCTCTTTTTTGTATATTGATGAATAATTTCAGTTATTAAAATAATAATTTATATATGATATCCTATTATTAAAACTTTTATTTCATTCAATTTTAAAAAAATTAATTAAAAAGGTATCTAAATCACTGGCATCATTAATATCTATTTTTTCTTCTCTTAAAAGAAATTTTTTTAAAATATCAATGTATTTGCTTTCCAAATTTAAATTAAGAAATATTTCATTTCTATTATATTCAAAATAAAGAGAAGTTGATTTATAATCCACTTTGTCTATTTCCTTTTTTATTTCTTCAAAAATAACTTCATTTTTTACATTTTTATTTAAAATATTTTTAATCTCATTTGTTTTTTTTCCTTTTTTTTCTACAAATAAATATAAATTTCCAATATATTTATTTGTAGTTAATCTTCCCGTTCTACCAAACATATTTTGCATTTCAATTGAAAAACTAGAATTATCTTCATTTGACATTCTTTTAGTGGACTCAATAATTAAATGTCTCGGATCTAAATTAACCCCTTTGGAAAGAGTTCTTGTGCATAATATTCACTTTAATTCTTTTTTCTGGAAAGCCATTTCTATCATAAATCTTAAAAAAGCATCCATTTTACCATGATGATATGCATAACCTCTTTTTATCAAATCATATAGCAACATTTTTGGATAATTGTTTTCCAAGTACTCCAAAATTATTCTGACAAAAAAGCCTTCATTTATTTCGTTTACAATATCTGAATTTTTAATTAAAAAATTTGAAAATTTTATAATATTTGCAACACTAGTGTAAATTATTACTTCTTCTTCATTCCCAAAGTTGTCAAAAATAATTTTATGTTTTCATTCTTCTTTATCCAAATTATTTTTATTCACTTCTTCATTTACTTCAAAACCAGAAATATATTCAGTCGCAGTTTTCTGAAAATATTTTTTATGTATATATTTTTTATTTTGATCAAATTCAAATAAATTTATTATTCTTGATGTTGCTGAAACGCTAGAACTTATTTCAAATATTTCATTTTTATTATATATTTTTAAACTTTCTATAAAATTAGAAATTTCAGCACCATATGGGGATATTAAGATTATTTTCTTTGTCAATTCATTAACTGTTTTTAAGCAATTGGTAAAACTCATTCTCCTCTCTCTTGAAACAGCTTCATAAAATTCATCAAAAACAACAACTTCAAATTTAAAATTAGGATTAATAATAAGAAATAAATTTGCTTTTTCAGGTGTAAAAACTTTAATATCTAATATTTTATTTTCTTGAATTTTAATATAATATTCATTGCAAAGTGCTATTGTAGGACAAATAATCATTTTATTTCCATC
>CAMRCV010000004.1 GCA_947041065.1 uncultured Mycoplasma sp. | reverse complement strand
TAATATTTTTATTAGTAAGATCAATACTATCAACTATTTTCTTTAAAACGTTGGCATCTTGCAAAAAGTTTTGACCAAACCTTTTCATTGCATATTTATTATTCATATTTCCTCTTTTTCGTGTTAAAAACTAATTCAACATTTTGATTAACTTGTGCATTCAAATCCTCAACGCTGATGTTTTTAAGATCAGCAATAAATTGTGCTGTATGAATTGCATAACTTGGTTTATTAACTTTTCCACGCATTGGCGCAGGACTTAAATAAGGAGTATCTGTTTCATAAAAAATTCGATCAATAGGTGTTATTTTCGCAGCCTCTTGAACATCTTTGGCATTTTTAAATGTCACAACTCCAGAAAAAGATAAATAAGCTCCGATGCTTAAAAAACGTTCAACTCAATCAGGTCCAGAAGAGTAAGAATGAATAACTATCTTCATATCGGGATGTTGTTTTTGATATTCTTGTAATAAGTTAAATGTTTCTAGGGTTGCGTCTCGACAATGAATGATAACAGGAATTTTAAACTCTAGAGCAAGTTCAACTTGGTATCTAAAAAACACCTCTTGTTCTTCTTTGGAAGGTGAATCATCATAATGAAAATCAAACCCTATTTCACCAATGCCAACGATTGAATCATCCATCAAGTTTCGAAGACTTAACAAATCATCTTTATTAGTTGCATCGTTGGGGTGAATCCCAATCACAGGAAAAGTGTAAGGATACTTAGATGCTAATTCTTTAACTTCTTTAGCATTTTCAACACAGGTTCCAATAATCATCATTGTATCAATTCCTGCTTGGTGCGCTTCTTCAATAATTGCATAAGGATCATCAAAGTATTCTTTAAAGGGATGTGCGTGTAAGTCTATATATTTCTTCATAATTATTTACCCAAACAAAAATTAGCAAAAATACTATCTAGTAAATCTTCTTTATTAATTGCCCCTACAATTGATTTGATACTTTCTCAAGCAGCAACAACATCAACAATCACAACATCAAAGCCCATCTCATTACCAATAGCTTCTAAAGCTTCTTGTAATAAATTTTTACCTTGCTTTAGAAGTGCTGTTTGACGGTTGTTAAAGAAAGAAGAAGATTCAATATCAACATTTTTAAAATGATGATCAAAAGCTTTTTCTAGTTGACCAATATCATTGTTTTTAGCTGAAATTAAAATTTGTTCTTTTAGGCCCGCTGCGGCAGGTTGTGATAATAAATCAGATTTGTTAAAAACTTTAAAATAAATTTTGTCTTTAGATAACAATGCAATCTTTTGATCAACATCTTGTTCTTTCGCGTTAGCGTCCATGACATGTAAAATGATGTTTGCATTTTCAATTTCAGTATAAGATTTTTCAATCCCCATTTTTTCAATAGTATCTTCTGATTTTCTAATACCTGCTGTATCCTTGAATTTTAAAATAATGTTATTGAAGATAATTTCACCTTCAACAACATCGCGTGTGGTTCCAGCAATATTGGTCACGATAGATTTTTCTTCATTTAATATAGCATTCATTAAAGCGCTCTTACCAACATTAGGAAGTCCGGCAATAACGATTGTTTGTGGGACAATGAAAACTTGGTTTTCTTCTGAAACTTTAATTATTTGATTAATTTTGATTAATAATCCATTAATTGATTGAACTAATTTATCGTTATCCATTTTATCCACATCATCATATTCAGGATAATCAATATTAACCTCACAAACCCCAATGATGTATTCTATTTCTTTAATTAATTCCAAAATTAACGCAGAAGATTTATTGTTAAATTTTTGAACAGCTATTTTGGTTTGCAACTTTGTCTTTGCGTGAATTAAGTCATTAATAGCTTCCGCTTTAATTAAATCTAATTTGCCATTTAAAAAGGCTCTTCTTGAAAACTCTCCCGGTGTTGCGTATCTTGCCCCGAAACTAACAATTAATTCTAAGATCATGTCAGTAATCACAATACCTCCATGAGCATTGATTTCAATGGTATCTTCACCCACGAAATTGTTTTTGCCACGGAACACATTAACCAGCACTTCATCTAATCTATTTTTGTTCTCATCAACAATATAACCGAACGAAATTGTTTTATCTTCGCCAATAATTCCGGTGAAGATTTTGGAAATAATTAAAAAAGCGTCAGGACCGCTAATTCTAATTATTGATATGGCTTGGTTTATATTGCCCGAAGCTATTGCAACTATTGTGTCAAACATTATTAATATTATTATATATATTTTAGTTTATACTTATTAATAATTATACAAAAGAGGTCACATGTCATTAAAAGCAGGAATTGTTGGTTTGCCAAACGTTGGAAAGAGTACATTGTTTTCAGGTTTAACAAAAATGAAGGTTGAGTCAGCTAATTATGCTTTTACTACAATTGATCCTAACATTAGTGTTGTTGAACTAAACGACTCTAGAATAACTTTATTAGCTGATATGGTCAAAACCAAAAAAACCGTTAAAGCAACTTTTGAATTTGTTGATATTGCCGGATTAGTTGAAGGCGCTTCAAAAGGTGAAGGTTTAGGTAATAAATTTTTATCTAACATTCGTGAGGTTGATTTAATCGTTCACGTGATTAGATGCTTTAAAAACGATGATGTTTTACACGTTTCAAGTTCTATTGATGCCCTAAGAGATTTTGAAGTTATTAATTTAGAGTTGTTATTAGCAGATATGCAAGTAATTACAAATGTGAAAACTAGAATTGGTAAAAGAGCTATCAGTACAGGTGACAAGGTTTTAATCAAAGAAATGGAAGTAGTTACTAAATTACTTGCTGCTTTTGAACAAAGTATTCCTGCTAGAGAAATGACACTAGATGAAGAAGAACTGAAGATTGCTAAACATTATCAACTACTAACTTTAAAACCAATGCTTGTTGTAGGTAATGTTGGATCTTCTTTTGCAGCATCGCCAATTGATGAACCAGAATTTAAAAAATTAGAAACTTATGTTAAGAATAAGCAAATGGAAATTATTGGGTTATCTGTAGAAATAGAATCTGAAATTGCTATTTTGGATGAAGAAAGCAAGGAAATGTTTTTAGATGAATACGGATTGACCACTTCTGGTCTTGACAATTTAATATCAACTTCATTTAAATGATTAAACTTATGTACTTATTTTACAGTTGGTGTACAAGAAACTAGAGCGTGAGTTTTTCAAAAAGATATGACAGCTCCACAATGTGCTGGAATCATTCATACTGATTTTGAGAAAAACTTTATTCGGGCAGAAGTTATTGCTTATGATGATTTCATCGAATTTGGTGGTGAAAAGGGCGCAAAAGATAATGGAAAAATGCACCTTGAAGGTAAAACATATAAATTAAAAGATGGCGACGTTTGTAATTTTAGAATTGGAAAATAATTAATTTCTTTTTTCTAAAACAATTAATGATTCAATGTGCTTAGTTTGTGGAAACATATCATAAGCTTTATTAAAAATAATTCTATAGTGTCTTTTTAGTTTAGCAAAATCTGCCGCTTGCGTTCCTGGATTACATGAAAGATAAATGATTCTTTCAGGTTTGAACTTCAAAATTAAAGTCTTAATAACTTTGGCACTCATTCCTTCTCTTGGAGGATCAATAACAAATGTATTAAAGTGACTGTTGTTTTTCTTTAAAAAGATTTCCACATCAGCTTTAATAAATCTCACGTTAGTAATTTGGTTTTGTACAATATTTTGTACAGCATTATTATAAGAATCTTTGTTGTCTTCAACAGCAACAACAGATTCTGAAATATCACTAACATAAATTGCAATTGTTCCAATTCCTGAATATAAGTCCAAAGTTTTTCCGTTTTCAATTACGTGTTTCTTAATATCTTTATACGCCTCTTGAGCTACTTCTTTATTGGTTTGGTAAAAAGAACCAATACCAACATTAAATTTTAGACCAAACATAGAATCTGTAGTTACTAGTCCTGATTTTTTAGTACCAACAATTAAAGTATCTAATTTTCTATAAATGATTTCTCCAAATAGATTTTCATCATATTCAATATCAGACAACATATAGTTATTAATCTTAAGCTTATTTTTTGTTTGCTTTTGATAAAAAGCTCCATCGTGTAAAGTAATTTTATTACGATAATAAAATTCTTTTTCACCCACAAAAAACTCTAAATTTTTCAATTCTGTTTTAGCAATACTTTTAAAGTCATTTAAAACACGTTCTGTTTTAAAGGTA
Organism: uncultured Mycoplasma sp.; assembly: GCA_947041065.1. Lineage (GTDB taxonomy): Bacteria > Bacillota_I > Bacilli_A > Mycoplasmatales > Metamycoplasmataceae > UBA710. The sequence goes on along the minus strand of CAMRCV010000004.1, from coordinate 11,358 downwards.
ATTTGTTCTTCTCTATTCATATGAATTAATTCGTATCCACCAATTAATTTGGCGTCTTCGAAAGTTTCTGGTCTTCTGTTTGGCGAAGCTTGAATAATTTTGACTATTTCACCTATTGAATATTTTTCTTTTTCAACAATAAGTTTGATTTCAACTTCTTCTCCTCTAATGGCACCAAAAATATAAATTGGCTTATTATCAACAAAGGCAACCCCTTCTCCATTTTGATTATATTTTTCTATTGTTACTGTCATTTTAATTCCTTATATTAAAACTTTTATTTTAATATTTTCTCTTATTATATTTTATAATTGAGAAAAATGTTAAATTAAGGGATTAGTATAATGGTAGTGCTGCAGATTCCAAACCTGCATGTGGGGGTTCGATTCCTCTATCCCTTGCCATTTCTCACACGAGACCACTCATTAAAACAATAAATTACTCAAAATGTTAAAGACTTGTTGATTAGTTTCTGCAGAAGTATTATCTACATATTTTTCTCTTGATTCTCCCAATAAAAACAAAGACTTTAAAAGCGTTAGCGGAGTATTAATTTTGCTGTGTTTTTTACAAAGCATGCCACCTTGCAAAACATCAAAAGCAAATAAATCTTGATTAGATCCACAATGCACACAACTCGAAAAAGACAAGCCCTCACCAGCACTTTCTAAAATTTGTGATAGTAGAAATGATTGGTTTTTAAAAAAGTTAACACCGTCAAAATCATTAATTAATTCAACATAGGTTTCATATAAACCTTTGTGACTGCCCTTGATGTGTTTAATTACCTTTAGCAATGTTTCTATTTTGGCAGCATTGGTTTTAGTAATCTCGGGAAGACCCTGTACTAAAACTGCCTTTTTTAACAAAACAGAATGTTGTGTAGCATAAGCGTTAAAGATTTCAAAATCCACAACAGCACCCCTTAAAACATTGGTTCTATTTTTGCTTTCTGTTTTTTTGACTCCTTTGGCATAAATGTTAATAAATGCATCCGGAGTTAAAACATTCAGCATTTCATCATGTTCAGCATATGGGGTTTTAGAGATAATAATCCCTTTAATTGTTTTTGTTTGCATAATTTATAATTATATTTATATAATTAAATAATATGATAAAACACTTGCAGAAAAATTTAGATAAATCACCATTAAAAATTTTGATTATTTCTAATGCAAACACCGATAAAAACATTTTCGAAGATTTATTAAAAACCTCTGATGAATATTTCAACATTACTTGAAGTTACCTTGATTTTACAGGTCCAGAAAGCTTACAAGAAATCACAGAAACACCAGATGTTTTATTTATTGATTTTCTAGATGATTATAAATCGATTTTTAATTGAGAATTTTATGATGCTTGCCATAGTAAAAACCATATTTTTTTACAAGTAATGATATTAGAAGAATTTCACAAAGATGATTACAAATTATTTAAGTCTGGAGCGGATGAAATCATTTACAAATCAGATGGTTTTGAATTTTTAAAGTGAAAAATTATCTCTATGTTAAGACGCTCATGAGATTCACACAGTAAAAATACAACCATTATGTGTAAGGGTATGATTTTAGATAAAAATAAAAATCGGTTTTATTTTAATGATAGTCAAATCCACCTAACTAAAAAAGAAATGCAATTAATGGACTTATTAATGTCTAACGTTAATGGCGGTTTTGTAACTAAAAGAAAAATATTTATTGCCTTATGAGATGATCAAGGTGAGGACGACTCTCGGGTAGTTGATCAAATTATTTTTAAGATTAAAAAGAAGTTGGGAAAACAAGTCTTTGAAATTACAAAAAAAGGTATAAAAATAATATAATTGATTTGTTATGGATAAAAAAATATATATAAAAGGTAAAGTCAAAAAAATTACAAAAAACTTTGTAGAAGTACTTACTAGTGATAATAAAGTGGGAATCATCTATATAAATGATGTTTCTGACTATTACATAAGATCTTTACCCAAAATTTTTGGTATTGGTGAAGAATTAGAATTATTAGTTAAATCTATTAAGGAAGATGTTTATTTTTGTGACTTTAAATCCGGAAGGGCCGATTATTTAAACTTTCCATTTAAATATGAAATTAAAGAAACAGAAAGTGGTTTTACAAATTTATTAAAATATAACAAAGAAGAGGTAATGAAATGAAAAAAATAAAATTAAACATTAATCGTGCAATCGATTTTACTAACGTGATGAAATATGAGGCACAAGTAAAAGACATTCACCACAAAATGGAGAGATATGAGTCATTAGGACATGAGTTTTTAGGTTGAAAAGATCTACCAAACAATGTTGAAATGGAAGATTTTAAAGAAATGGAAATGGTTGCTAAAAAACTACATAGTCATGAAGTTGAAGTTTTAGTTGTTATTGGAATTGGAGGATCTTATTTAGGTGTTCGTGCTGGAGTTGATTTTATCCTAGGAAACTATCCAACCCCTGAAGAGAAAAAAATGGACATTATTTTTGCTGGAGAGTCTTTATCTTCAACAGATCTTGCCCAAAAATTAAAATATGTGGAAAACAAAAAGTTTGCCATTAACGTAATTTCTAAATCAGGAACAACTACTGAACCAGCTATTGCTTTTAGAATGTTTAAAAAACTATTAGAAGATACTATTGGAAAGAATAACGCTAAAGACTTTATTATTGCAACAACAGATGCAAATAAAGGGTCATTGTTCCAACTAGCAGAACAACAAGGATATCACCGTTTTGTTATTCCTGATAACATTGGAGGAAGATTTTCAGTCTTAACACCTGTTGGTTTATTCCCCTTTGCTTGTATGGGTCTAAACTTGAAAAAAATGATCGGTGGAGCAAAAGCTGCTAATGATGATTATTCAATTGATTCATTAGAAGATAATTTAGCTTATCAATATGCTGTTACTAGATTTATCCTTTGAAAAGAAAAAGGGTTTACTTCAGAAATGATTGTAGCTTATGAACCAAACATTAATTACTTTTTAGAATGATGAAAACAACTTTTTGGAGAATCAGAAGGAAAACTAAATAAAGGCCTTTTACCTCATAGTGCAATTTTTTCAACAGACTTACACTCTTTAGGACAATTTATCCAAGAAGGATCAAGAGTTTTATTCGAAACTGTAATTACAGTCCAAAAACCAATCATCGATCTTGAAATTGTTGAAGATAGAGACAACCTTGATAACCTGAACTACTTAATCAATAGAAGTGTTCATGAAATCAATAATGTTGCTTTCCAAGCAACTTTAGATGCTCACTCATCTATTGGTCAAGTACCAAACATGCATATCGAACTTCCTGAGCTTAACGAAGAAACTTTTGGAGCAATAGTAATGTTTTTTGAAAGAGCAGTTGCTATGAGTGCTTATCTAATGGAAATCAATCCATTCAACCAACCAGGAGTTGAAGTTTATAAAACTAATATGTTTAGAATATTAAAAAAACCTTCATAAATTTAATATATAATATAAGAGCCATTGAAATAGCAACCTTGTAACTTGGTCAGGACAGAAATGTAGCATCCATATCGAGAAGTGTTATGTTTGATGGTTTTATTTTTAAAATAAAGCCGTCAAGTTTCCCACACTATAAACACATCAAAAGTTTAGTGTTAATGATGGTTTGTGGGGTTATAGACGTTATCCACACACATTATTATTAAAAACTAAAAAAGAAAGAAAAGAATTTATATGAAAATACAAGTGAATGCCAAAGAAATTATCAAAAATTTGGATGAAGTAAATAAATGCATCAACAGTACTAATATGTTGCTACCTTTGAGAGGGATTTTAGTAGATGTTTTAGAAGATCGTATCTCTATGATTGCTTCTGATGGAACCTTGTCTATAATTAAAACCATTCTTCCTAATGAACAAGTCTTTAAAATTGAAGAACCTGGAAGGTTATTAATTCCTTCTTTGTTATTCACTAACATAATTCGTAAATGTGATGGAAACATTGAAATCTTTAATAAAGGAAACATTTTGTTTATTAACAATGGAACTGATAAGTATGAAATAAACTTATTTGACGTTTCTGAGTATCCTGCTATCGACTTTACATTGATGGGTGTCAAATTATCAATTAATGCCAAAGACTTGCGTGAAGCAGCTAAAAATGTCTTATTTGCCGCTTCTTCTAGTGATGTAGATATTATCTTTAATGGAGTTAATATTGATTACAGTAACAACAAGATGAAGTTAATAGCTACTGATTCATATAGAGTTGCTTATCAAGAGATGGAAGTTAAGGATTCGCGTAACTTAAACTTTAATGTTTCAATCTTTGCTAAAAACTTAAAAGAGTTTATTCCAGAAGCAATAAATGAAGATGTTGATTTATATGTTAATGAATACAAAATCAACCTAGTATATCAAGATACAGTTATTCAATCTAAATTAATTGACGCTCCATATAAGGATGTTTCTAAAATATTTCCTACAGGTTTTTCAAGAACTTTAACCATTGAGAAAAAAGAATTGATAGATGCTATCAACAAAGCGATTGTTATCTCTTCAGATTCTTTCCATAGGTTAAGATTTGAAATTAACCAAAAAGAAATTAAAGTTATTTCAGTTAAAGAAGAAATTGGTAACTCAAGTGTGATCATTAAAACAAAAAACTTTATTGGCGATGATTTAATCATTACTGTGAATTATAAATTCTTGAAGGATGCACTTTCTGTCTTTGATGGAGAGATTCAAATCAAGTTTAATGAAGGAATTGATCGTTTTGTGGTGATTGGAACTTCTAATCCATCAAACAAACAATTGATTGCACCACAAAGAAGTTACTAAAATATAGAGAAGGGCAAGTTATGAAGGTAGAAATAATCGGAGAATTTATTAAGTTAGGACAACTTATTAAGAAGCTTAATTTAATCGACACAGGCGGACAAATTAAGGATTTCATTATGAACAATGAAATCAAAGTAAATAATGAAAAACCAAAAGGTAGAAGCAGCAAAGTTTTTGTTGGTTCAACTGTGTGAATTGATGAAGAAGTTTACATGATCGTTAATGCGTAATTATTAATAAATAAACACTTTTTAGCGGGTGTTTTTTTATTATGTGAGATAATCATAAAACACACCCAAAGGAGACAAGTATGAAAAAACTAAAAAATCTAGCAATTATGGGGATATTTTCTTTAAGTATATCAATGGTTTCTCTTTTGGTGATTGTGGTTTTAGCTGTTATTTTTGGTCCTAATTACACCGGACCTCGCCTTGCTGGAGATATTGCATATATTTTCAGTTTCTTAATGTTGGCAGCGGCTTCTATTATAACTATTACAAGTTCTGTAATGATATTATTGATGGATTTTGAAAATAAAAAAGTGAATGACTCAAGAGTTCTTTGAGGATTGTTGTCTTTATTAGTTTTAAGTTCAATTGGTGTTATTATTTTCGCATTCAGCAGCATGAAGTATATTGAAAAAAGTTCAAAAGCAACTGCGACAAAGGGAACACCAAAACTTAAAAACGCTGAAGAAGATAATTTGGAAGCTGTTACAAAAGCGTTTAAATTATTTAAATCAGGTGTTATTACTCAAGAAGAGTTCGATAGTATCAAAGCCAAAAACATTTAAGGGTATAAATTTTCCAAGAATAAAAATAGATTAACACACATTAATTAGTGTGTTTTTTTTATCTAACAACCTGTTGTGAATCAAGGTTAATAACTATTTCATTTTTTAGAGTGATGTTTTGTGAACCACCATAGTAATGGATGCCAATATCAAGTTTGTAAGAAACTTTATAATCTGTTCCGTTTATTTTACTAACTGATATTTTATGTTGGTCTTGAGTTTCTCTAACGCTAATTAAATCGATTAACATGTTTTCAAATGATCCCAATCTTTGGAATGCCAAAATTCTGTCCAACGAACCATATCTACCTAAGATGTTGAAGATCATCCCTTTATTTCTTAAACTCTGCAATTTATGCAAAGATCCCGCTAAAGTAACTCCTTTATTGGAGTTGTTTAAGTGGTTGTCAAACAAAGTGTCGCTTGACTCAAATAAATATCTTCAAGATTTTGGAAAGTTGCTAATGTTTAGAGCGACATCACTGCCTATTTGTAAAGAAGTCAGTTGTTGTTTTAAGGCAACCAAATCACCAATTATCCCTGCTTCAATTCTGCTATTGGGTGTAATGATTAATTTATTTTTAGAAATATCCAAGTTCTCTTCTGTCAATGTTGATGATGATGTTTTGAAGTTCTTAATTGTCGCACTGAAAAGACCCATCTTTCTTGGCACTCTAGGAAGAGAGATGATAAAGCGTCCTTGTAAAACACCTGTTGTATCATCTACATTTAATTCTTGAGCATCAATTTTTATCTCGTTTGAGTTTTCAAAATATTTACTAGCTATTTTTTCATTTAAAAAGATATATTTTTTGAAAGGAGCAATTGTTAGTTTTCATTTTCCAAACACGGTTGAAGCAAAAATTATTGGATCTTCATTGTTTTTAACAACAACATTTTCAGCTAAAATTTCTAAAGCAACTTTTTCTACATCAAGCCTAACAGAATAATTTTCTAAATTTAATTTCTTTTGATTGGAAATAATTCAATGACCAGCATTATATGTTTTTTCTACAAAATCAAAATCAATATTTCACTCTAAACCATTAAGGTTTGTGCTCTTGAAAGCAAGGTTAGAAATAAAGCCGTTTTCATAAAGTTTATTTAAGCTAAGGTTGACCCTTTGTTGAGAATATGTTGATCAAGACATAAAAATTTCGTCATTATATTTAAAGAATTCTTGCGAACTTAAGTTTTTGATATTATCGCCATCTCTTAGATCGTTAATAAAATTAAATTTATTTATGTTTGCAGGACCTCGGAAAGATATTCGTTGATTAAGATCGTTGTTGATAAATCCAGAAATATTCATTGTTTCATTTACAATTGGATTACCCTTGAATGTACCTTTTATAGACAATGCAAGAACACCTTTGGTTTGTGAAGAATTTTCTAGTATTGATAATTGCAATGTATTAAATTCACTATCTTTTAATCTATTGTTTAAAATATCATTTGTTAAATTAGATATATTTAAATACTCAAACAATTCTAATTTACGAGCGATTGATATAAATCTATCTACTTGAAGTGATTTTTGATTATTTATAAATATTTCACCACCCTTTTTTAGTTCTAAAATGCTTGAAGAAATTGGCACTGTTGGAGGTACCGGTATTGACGGTAATTTTGGAGATTTTGGAGTAACATCATTTACGACAGGAGACAAAGTCACATCTTTTTCACTATCTTGTTTTTGACACGAAATCAAAGTCAAAGGTAAACCAATGCAAACAATAAGCCCTCCAGTCAGTATTAGTTTTATATTTTTTTTAAATAACTTCATAATTTAATCCTTACAATCTCTTTTAAAATTTTGTTCACATATAAATTATAAAACTTTAATTTGCTAAAAAAGATAAAAATAAATTTTGTACAATTCTCTGGGTTGTTAAATATATTTATGAGATAATGATAAAACCAAAAATGGCCAAGACAACGTTGAAACAATTACAAAAGCTTTTAAATTATTTGAAGATGGCATTATCACCAAAGAAGAGTTTGAACAGATGAAGGCCCAAACCCTTAAACAATAATAAAGAATTTTCACCATCCATTTATATAATTTATACCTACAAATTCCCATTGGTTATGGGAAGTGTTTTGGGTTTTTTCAAAATTTTTCATATATTTGTGAGTATAATGATTAAACCCCCAAGGAGAAAATTATGAAAAAAATGAAATTAATTAGAAATCTCGGAGCCGCTTCTTTAGCACTATCTATAGTTTCTCTTATTATATTGATTATCTTTATGGTTAGTTCAAGTTCTTTATGAACAATTTTAATAATTTTTGGTTCACTGACATTTAGTGTTTCAGCTATTATTTCATTGGTTGCTGCAATCATGATACTAACAACAGATTTTGAAAACACAGAAGCAAACTCTTCAAAGATGTTATGAGGAATTTTATCTATATTTTTATTAGGTCCAATAGCAGTTCTTGTTTTTACAGGTAAGAACATGAAAAACTTGAACGATTCAGAAGATGATCAAAATAATGTTGTTGAAAATAACTCAACATCAGATTCAAAAGTAAAAACAGAAGACTTAACAAGTAAAGTAGATACAATTACAAAAGCTTTTAAATTATTTGAAGACGGAGTTATTACTCAAGAAGAATTTGATAAAATTAAAGCCAAAAACCTAAAATAATAATAAATTCTAATTTATATAAATGGTAAAGTTCTCTAAGAGAATGAACTACATCATTATTAATAATATAAAATAAAAGCCTCTAACAAGAAGCTTTTATTTATTTTGTAACAATTTTTCTTATTTACTGATTTTACTAAATTGTCATCTTCACTTATCGGCTGATAAATAAATCTCATCTAACATAGGTTGAACTGTGTTGGTTCCTTCTACTTGATCACATAGTTTAATTAGTGTGGTTAAGTCAGCAACAATGATTTTAGATATTTCTTGAGAGTTAAAGTCTTTAGCTTCAACTTCTTGAATCACGCTGTACTTTAATTGGTCTTTTAAAGTCCCTATAGCTAATTCATTGTGCATGACAATCTTTTCTGCTACATCATCATAAAATTTAGTTAAATCTTCAAATAAATCTTCTGTATTTTTATGTAATGAGAAAAACAACGAAGTCTTCATGTTTCAATGTATGTTATATATTTTGTTTGTTAAAACCATTAAAGATGCTTGAAGCACTTTTAGGTTTTCAATGTTGTTGTTTTGCATATTTGTTGTCCTTTTATTGAGTCTTGATAGACTTTGTTTTATAAAGTGAATTATACTCTTATTAACAGCCAAGTTATTTTAATTAAATTTCAAATTAACAATAATTTAGTTTTTATTTTATTAATTTAAATATGTTGTATTTAAGAATTATTCAAATAAAATTGGTAAATACTTTCACCACAAAATAATATTTATATTAAAAAGTTATATAATTATATTGGAATGCAAGTAACAAATGCAGACAATTTAAAATATATAAACCCTTAAAATAATCAAGAAAAAAAAGAATGATAAAGCTTTATCTTGAAACAATCATGTGGTTTAAAAACAAATTAAAAAATATCATTTTGAAATGGATTGAGGTAGATTGAGATGTCATTAACAATTTTTATTGGTAAAAATATAACAGGAAAAACAAAGCGCTTAGAAAAAATCCAAGAATTATCTAAAGACCCAAAAAAAGTATTTTTTATTCCTTCTGAATTCAGTTTGGGTGACTGTTTAGAAGCGTCTCAGAAACCAATTTATTCCCCAAAACAAGCAGTTATTGATTTTATTAATGCTATACATGAAATTAAGCCCAAAGCTGTTGATTCTTCAAAAAAACAAGATAAAATTCTTGAAGATAATTATAATAGGGTTTTTGAAATCAAGAACCAAGTAGAGAATAACTTTAAAGAAGACTTTTATGCAGAACAACAAATATCTAATATTTTAACCTTGAATGAATCTTATAAACTTGCTAATAACACCGATGCATCATTAAAGCCTTTTAATGATATTGTTGATCATAATCAAATTAATGATTTTTCAACTTCTGGATCAAGGTTTTACTCTTTACTAAAATTAATAGGGGAATCATTACAAATACTACCGGCGGGTATAGATTTATCTGACTTTAAAATTATATTGGACGACCCCGAAAAGTTTTGTCATCCTGAGCTTGTTTGTAAAATATCAGATGAAATATACAACATTTCCAAAAAAATAGATGTTGTATTAGCTACTCACTCAGAAATATTGTCACAAAGATTGTTTTTGAAAAGCACTTCCAACAACGAAACAGAGCCAAGTGATCTAAAGTTTAAATACACTTATTTCGATGAAGAAATAGCTAGTAATTTTTACGAAATGAAAAAATCTTTTTTTGAACCAAAACCTGAACTACAAAAATTATGTCAAGATTATGATAAATCAATCTTTCACTTCTCTATTTCTAATTTTCAAAAGGTCTTAACACCATCTCAACTCTCAAGTAATGAAGTGCAAACATTCATTAAAGATTTTAAGAGTTGAGAAGAAAAGGTTTTTGGAGTACAAGATTTAAATATTGTTAAAGCTTTAAAAAACAACCCAATCAACACAAGACAAATCAAACAATTATTTAAAATTTTGTTTGCATCTAATCTAATTTTATTTGAGGGGTTGATAGAAGAAGAGTTTTGCAAGTATCTGATTGATAAGTTTGCTTCAAACAAATACTTTACTTTAATAGATTGTTCTGGAAAAACATCTATTATGCCAATGCTTGCAATTATCAAAGAACTATCTTTAAACAAGTTTTTATACACACTAATCATGTATGATCAAGATAATGATGTTAAAGACGTCAGTATGCAACACTCAATGACAGAAGTTACCAAAATGATTCAAGTTAAGGATTTTGAAAAATACTTTTTTGAATTCCACAAACCAAGTCAAACCTTTTTCACTAAGAGCGGGAATAAAGTGAATAAAAAAACCATATCTCAATATTCAATTCAAGACATTATAGATAAATCAACACGGAAAGATGTTGTTAAAAGATTAAAATCAAAAGAACAAGAATTCGAAAGATGAGTTCAATATGCTAAATAGCTGGACTTGGTGCTTTTCAAAACACTCAAGATAATCAAACCCCCTTTTTTTTTGTAAATTAAAGAGTTCCATCAATCTTTATTTTGTTTTATATAAAAAAAGAACACTTTAACTTTTTAAAGTTATATAATTGTTGAATTATGATTGAGTCTAAAAAACAAATACCAGAATCGGGAATAGAATCCAAATTACTTTATAAAATTAAAGGAATTAGGTTATAAGTAAAGAGAAGATATTTAATATGAAATAATTGAACACACATTTCCAACATTCTAATTATTTTTTAAAATACGAACATGTTTTATTGCAAAACGCCCTTTTTATTTTATTCATGAAAATTACTATTTAATTATTTCGTTTTTATCAATATAAATATTATTCATTAAATTAAAATCAGTAATTTTAGCATAAGTTATTTTAAAACCATCAAGAAATACGTTCATATCTTCTATTATATTGTTTTTATTTTTAAAAATGTATTCATAAAAGTTTTGCCTGATATTTTCATTTAAAATTCGTATAACAAAAATAGCTGTTGAAACAAAATATTCTTTATCAGATATTGCAATCTTGGAGGATTTAGGCATAGAAGAAAATAAAATATCTCCACTAATGCACTTTTTCCGTGTGGTTTTTTTCTTTGTATTTAAAATATTGATTTTTCCATTTTTAATATCACTAATTTCAATATATTGCAAAGTGTCTTTGTTTTCTGC
>CAMRCV010000003.1 GCA_947041065.1 uncultured Mycoplasma sp. | reverse complement strand
TGGCAATTTTCCCATTTTGTAAAGGAATTGATTTGTTTTGTGTTAATCCAGCTCTTACAGCTTCTTTAACTGCAACTATCATATATCTATATAAACCTTGTGCAGGAATAAAGTATTCAGGTTTCAATGTTTGAATAATGTTATATATATCTTCTTTTGCTGGTCTACAACGATAAAATTCATTATCAGTATAATCAATTATATGTGGAGTTTTTCTAGCTAACTCATCTAAAGCATAAGTTGATTCTGTTTCTAAACCATTTACAGGAGCGGCAATCATTACTATATGATCAGTGTTGTTAATTTTTAAATACACATCATTATCATCAGTTATTCTAACAAATCTCTTGTAAAGTCTTTCAACTGTTCCAGAAACAATTACAACGCAACTCTTTTCATCTTTTATTTTTTTGTAGTCCACAATTTTTGGTAAAACTAAATCAGGATTAGAATTAATTAAAAATTCTAAAAGTTGGTGATATATTCTTCCGTATGTAATTACTGTTCTATTATATTTTTTAGCTAAATCTAAAATTTGCTGTAATGATGACATTTCATGATCATATGAACCGATGATTATTCTTTCGTTTTCTTTTATAGAATTAAATTTATCATCTAATAAATTTTTAATATCAATATGTTGACTAGAAACACCATTAAAATTTGACATTCCTGAATCCATTATTAAAGCAAGTATTTTAGGGTTTTCTGCTTTGATTTTGGCGATATCAGTTTTACCATATACACCCAAGTCAGCATCAACAAAGTTAAACATAAAAATTACGCTTCCATCAAGGGTTTTAAAATTAAATCCTAATGTTCCAGGTAAAGCTCCTGCAAGTTCAATTGGTTCAACAATTATAGAACCAATTTGTTCTCCCTTTTCAATAGTTTTCAGTGAGTGATTTGACTTACCTATGTTATATTTTGAAATTCTTTCCTTTATTAAGAAAACTGAAAAATCAGAACAATAAATAGTAATGTTAGGCACCATCATTAATAATCAAGGTAAAGCTGAAAAAGATTCATTTTGTACATCAGTAATAAATAAACCTTTAATTCTATTGGCGTTATCCTCAAGATATTTAAAGTTAGGAATTAAAGTGTCAATTCCATGTGAAGCAGAAATAGGAATTTTTGTTCCTGAGTTAATTACGTATATTTCTTTATCTACTTCTAAAACATAACAGTTTTTTCCGTTTTCATCTAATCCACCTAGGGCGAAAATTCTTACATTAGACATTTTATCTCCATTTCATTTATTGATTATTCATTTATTTGACGATCTAAGATACCTTATTGTTAAAATTATATCAAATATTAATACATTTTTAATACTTATTTAAGTTAAAATAAATATATGCATTTAAAAAAAATAGAAGAAATTATTCAAGATTATAAATCAATAGTAATTTTCCATCATGTTAATCCTGATGGGGATTGTTTGGGATCACAATTTGGTTTAAAAGAATTGATTATTGATAATTTTCCATCAATTAAAGTTTATGCAATTGGTGATTCACACCATGTTTTGCCATTTATGGACTTTAAACACGACGAAATTCCTAGTGATGAAATTTTATCTCAATCTTTAGGAATTGTAGTGGATGCTAATTTTTCCAATAGAATTCAAGATTCTAATTTAATTATGGAGAAAAAATTAAAAGATGTATTAAGAATAGATCATCACATTGGCGGAGATGACCTTGAACCAATTTATGCTTGAGTGGATCAAAGTTATTGTGCTTCTGCTGAACAAATAGCCGAATTAGCAGTAAATTTAAATTGAAAAATTTCCAAAAAAGCAGCAGCATATATTTATTTAGGAATTTATACTGATTCAGGAAGATTCTTTTTTGACAAAACATCTTCTAGAACTTTTAAACTTGTTTCAAAATTAATAAAAACAAAATTTGATGTGCAATTCATTCATAACAATCTTTCTAAAAGAACTAAAGAAGAAATTATCTTTCTAAAAGAGGTTTTAAATAATTACCAAACAAAAGGTAATACTATTTATTATTTTTTAAGTTTTGCCAAATCAACAGAATTAAAACTTTCAGAAGAAAAACGTAATAGAGTTGATTTTTTAGCAAACATTCAACCTTATACAATTTGAATTTTTTTCATTGAACAAGAAAATGGCGACATTAGAGTTAGATTGAGATCAAGCATTCATAATGTTCATCAAATAGCAGAAAAATATAATGGTGGCGGTCATGAAAAGGCTTCTGGTGCAGTTATTAATACAAAAGCACAAATAAACGAAATAGTTGAATTTGCTGATAAAATCTCAAAATAATCATGAGAAATTACTAGATTTTTAATTATTTGAAATAAGTGTTATAATGTATGTTGAATAAAATGTAAATACTAAAAGGGGAATAAATTATGAATATATTTAATAAAACAACAAAAGGTAAATCAGCTCTTGTTAATGCAAAAGAGCTTGTTTCTAAGGCTTTCGAAGGGAAATATGCTGTACCGCATATCAATATAAACAATTTGGAATGAACTAAAACAACTTTGTTAACAGCTCAAGAACAACAATCACCAGTAATTCTAGGTACATCAGAAGGTGCTGTTAAATATATGGGAGGTTACAATACTGTAGTTGGTATGGTAAACGGTTTAATGAAAGATTTAGGAATCACTGTTCCTGTTGTTTTACACTTAGACCACGGTTCAAAAGAAGGGGCAATCTTAGCTCTTGAAGCAGGATATACATCTGTTATGTATGATGGTTCTCATGAAACTTTCGAAGTTAACTATGAAAATACAAAAGAAGTAGTTGCTTTAGCTAAAAAATATAATGCATCTGTTGAAGCTGAAATTGGTTCAATTGGTGGAGAAGAAGATGGAATTGTTGGAGATGGTGAAATTGGTTCTCCAGAAGAAGCAGTTAAAATGGCACAATTAGGAATTGATTTTCTTGCAGCAGGAATTGGGAACATTCATGGTCCTTACCCTTCATCTTGAACAACTCTTAATTTTGAAGCATTAAAAGGTTTATCAGAAGCTTGTGGTATTGGAATGGTTTTACATGGTGGTTCAGGAATACCTTCTGATCAAATCAAAAAATCTATTAAAAATGGTATTGCAAAAATTAATATTAATACTGAATTACAAATATCAAATGCAGAAGCAATTTGAGCATATGTTGATTCAGGAGAAGCTAAAAAAGGTAAAAACTTTGATCCAAGAAAATTATACGCTCCAGGTATTAAAGCTATGGAAACAACAGTTAAACTTAAAATTAAAGAATTAGGTTCAAAAAACAAAGCTTAATTTTAAATAATTAATAAAACAAGTAAGAATACTTGTTTTTTTATATTAAATTATCATGAATAATTTAAATGGGTATTTTTTATCAAAATAGTTCTATTGTCAAAAATAGTCTTTTCCACTTTGTATAATTATTAAGTTATGTAAAGTTAAGGAGATATATTAATTATTAAAATAAATTTCCAAAAATGAAAAAAAGCTTTAGTGAGAATATTGGCAATAATTTCTTTAATGTCATGCTTTATCAATGCGTCTTGCATTAAGCCAGCAAATTCTACATATATCTCTAAAGTAATAGATGGCGATACTTTTCAAGATAATGAAAATATTAGATATAGACTATTAGGTGTTGATACTCCTGAAAGTTTTGATTCTGCAAATCATTTTGCAGAAACTATAGGAATTCAAAAATTTTATGCTAATAAAGCAACTAATTTAAGTACCAATCAAATCCTTCATAAAAATGTTCTTATGAAAAAATGAAAATTAGATACATATAAGAGGATGATAACTCGAATAAATTATGAATCCAAAGAACTTGCTAAGCAATTATTAAGTCAAGGTTTGGCAAGAGTAAAATATATTTCTCCTATTCCTAAGAATTTCTTTTACTATCCTGATATTGATTATTATTATCAATTGTTAGAAATTGAAAAATATGCAAAAGTTAATAAAGTGGGCATTTGAAAACTTTCTCCCAACGAACAAAAAATGGTGTTTCCTAAATAGAAGGTCTATTTTTTATAAAATCTATTTTTTAATATATAATTTATAAAAATACTAAAAGTCACAAAGGATTCCAATTATGAAAAAAGACACACATCCAAAATCAGAATTACTAACAATTAAATGTTCAACATGTAACACTAACCACCAACTATTAACTACATCAAGCGATGTAACAATTGATATTTGTTCAGGTTGTCATGCTTTTTATACAGGTGATAATTCTGTAGCAAGAGCTGCAGGTAGAGTTGAAAGATTCAACCGTCGTGTTGCTTCAGGTACTACTAAAAATAACTAATTTTTATTAATTAGAAATTATTAAATGGATTTTAAAATTATTTATTAAATTATCTTTTTCGTCAGTTAAAGTATATTTTAATTTAATATCTTCACCTTCTAAAAATAATTTTTCTAAAAAAGAAACAATAATAATTGTTCCGTGTTCAGTCACGAAGTTATTTTTTATCTTTTTATTAATTTCTAAATCAATTGTAGTTGGTCCTGCATATATAGTAACTTTTGAAGAGTTATATTCAATTCTATTTTGAATATTGTTTGATGGTTCAATAAATTCCAAGACATTCATATCTTTGTCAATAGATTTAGTTAATTTTGAAGTAAATTCAATTTCTTGTTTTTCTTCATTTTTACCATAAGAAGATTTAAAAGTTATTGTCATTATTTTAATCTTGCCTTAACTTTATCTTCTCCAAATAAAAATATTGCTTTTGCAAGTTCTGGGCCGTGCTCTACACCTGTCGCCATTTTTCTAATTGGCATAAATAAATTTTTTCCATTTGCTTTGGTAATAGTTTTAGTGTTATTAATAGATTCTTGAATATTATCAATATTGAATTCTTTTGATAAAACTTCTTTTGCGAATATAGCTGTTACTTCAGTTGCTTCATATTCTCCTTGAATTTCTGGAACTTCATATATTTCAATGTTGTTTTGTAATTCTTTAATATTGGCTGCGTTTTCTTTGTATATACTTAAAAATAAAAGTTTTCAATTTTGATCTTGGTTATTTGAAAAAGTTAATTGTTTTAAAATTACTTCATCATCTTGATTTTTCATATATATTTTTGAAAATCAATCCATTTTTTGAATATCAAATTTTGATGGAGATTTTGATAATCTTTTGTAATCAAATTTTTCTATAAGTTCTTCTTTGGACATTACTTCTTTAGCTTCTTCATTTGTTCAACCTAATAAAGAAAGAAAATTAAAAATAGCTCCAGAACAGTATCCTTCATTCTTATAATCTTCAATAAATTGGTGCAATGTCAAATCCCTTTTAGAAAGCTTCTTCCCTTCCATATTAGTAATAATTGTTAAGTGACCAAAGTGAGGAGGTTCTCAACCTAAAGCATCATAGATTGAAAGTTGCTTCGGTGTATTTGTAATGTGTTCTTCACCTCTAAAAATGTGTGTAATTTCCATATCATGATCATCCACTACGACTGCAAAATTATAAGTTGGATATCCATCACTTTTCTTAATTACTCAATCACCTATTTCATCAGAATTTACATTAATTTCATCTCTAACTAAATCGTTTCATTTGTAATTTTTATTTTTTGGCAAAGCAATTCTAATTGCATATTCTCCATTTTCTTTTCTTCTCGCTTGTTCTTCTTGTGAAATGTTTAATCAATTTTTGTTATATCTAAAAGAAAATTTTCCTAACAGCTCTTGTTCATGTTTTTGTTGTGTTAGTTCTTCTGTGGAATCAAATGCAATATAGGCAGTACCATCTTTCAACATTTTATCTACATATAAATTGTAAACATCTAATTTTTCACTTTGACGATATTTACCATATTTAGGATTAGGATTAATTGGTGATTCATCAGGAACAATTCCTAATCATGCCAAATTCTCTAATTGTGATTCTTCTCCATTAACTACATTTCTGGCAAAATCGGTATCCTCAATTCTAAGAATAAATTCTCCGTTGTTGTGTTTAGCAAATAAATAACAAAACAAAGCCGTTCTGGCTCCGCCAATGTGTAAATATCCTGTTGGGCTAGGTGCATACCTGGTTCTTATTGTTTTCATATATAAAATTTTACATTAAAAATTATTTTTAATTATGATTTAGAACAATGTTCATAATCTAAAAAACAATTATTATGTATAATTAATAATAATGGAAAAAGTAATGTATGACTCTCTTACGGAGATTAAAAAAAAATATGAAAGTCTTGGGGAAAAATTAAAGTCTCCAGATGTTTTAGTAAATATAAAATTATATACAAAAATCAATAAAGAATTTAACATGTTGAAAGATGTGACAAATAAATTTAATGAATATATTTTGTGTGAAAATATTATTGTTGATTCTAAATTAATGTTATTGGAATCTGATGAAGAAATTATTCAAATGGCTAAACAAGAAATTAATGAATCTGAAAAGAAAATGAAAATTTATATTGAAGAATTAAAAATATTATTATTGCCTGTTGATGAAAATGATGATCGAAATGTTATTGTTGAAATTCGTGGTGCAGCTGGTGGAGATGAAGCAAATATTTTCGCTGGAGATCTATTTAGAATTTATTCAAAATGAGCTGAGCAAAATTCTATGAAAATAAAAGTTCTAGATTCATACCCAAGTAATACAGGTGGATACTCTCAAATAATTTTTTCTGTTAATGGAGAAAAGGTTTATTCAAAACTTAAATTTGAATCAGGAGTTCACAGAGTTCAAAGAATTCCTCAAACGGAAACACAAGGAAGAGTTCATACGTCTACAGCAACAATTACTGTTATGCCAGAAGCAGATGAAGATGTGGAAATTGAAATTCACAACTCTGATTTAAAAATAGATACTTATAGATCTTCTGGAGCTGGAGGACAATCAGTTAATACAACAGATTCAGCTGTACGAATAACACATATACCAACCGGTGTTGTTGCTAGTTGTCAAGATGGTAAATCACAAATATCAAATAAAGATATGGCTATGCGTGTTTTAAAAACAAGGTTATTTGATTTAGAAGTACAAAAGAAAAAACAACTAGAAGGTGAATTTAGAAAATTAGCTGGTTCAGGTGCTAGAAGCGAAAAAATAAGAACATACAATTATCCTCAAGATAGAGTAACTGATCATAGAATTAATTTTTCAGCTTCTTTAAAAGGTATTTTAGATGGAAAGCTAACTACTTTAATTAGTGCTTTACTAGCTGAAGAACAAGTT
This sequence comes from uncultured Mycoplasma sp., assembly GCA_947041065.1. GTDB lineage: Bacteria > Bacillota_I > Bacilli_A > Mycoplasmatales > Metamycoplasmataceae > UBA710. The sequence goes on along the minus strand of CAMRCV010000003.1, from coordinate 10,646 downwards.
GAAAAAATTAAAAATGTGGGCATTTTTTAATGCCAACTATTGATGATTTAATATTAGAAAAGAAAAGATATGGTTTGGAACAAAAGATTTCCAACTGCGAAAAAAGAAAATTAAAACAAGGTATGCCTGTACAAAAAATTATTGGTTATATTGAAATGAGTGATGTCACAATTAAATTGAACAAGAAAGTTCTTATACCAAGATATGAAACAGAAGAGTTAGTTGAGTTAGCTAAAGAAGTAATTTCAAAAAATAAATATACTAAAATTTTAGATATGTGTTCTGGAAGTGGATATATTGGTCTTGCAATTAAAAAGTGAAATCCCAATTTAAAAGTTGTTTGTGTAGATATAGATAAAAATGCTATTTCACAAACAAAAATAAATGCAAAATTAAATAATGTAAATGTAGAAATTATTCAATCAAATTTATTTACAAATGTTTTTGAGAAATTTGATTTAATAATTTCCAACCCTCCTTATATTGATATAGTAGAAAAATCTACAATGAGTGATTCTGTTTTAAATTTTGAACCTCATCATGCACTTTTTGCAAATGATCAAGGAATGTTTTTTTATAAACAAATAGAATTAGAGTCTTCTGACTACTTACTTCCAAACGGAAAATTAATGTTTGAAATTAATCCTTTGCAAGAAGAATATTTTAAAAATAAAAAATACACTAATTTCAAAGATATCAATGGTAAAACAAGGTTCAGCGTTTTAAAGTAATTTCCTTATAATTATTTAAAATATTTGATTTTGTCAAAAGTCTTTCAATTTTTTTAAATTTATATTGTTAATTTCTATATAATAATGTTAAAAGAAATAATTTTAAGGGGTATATATGCATTTCATAGACAAAAGATCAAAATTAATAGGAACAATAGGTCCTGCATCAGAGACATACGATGTTTTAAAAGAACTAATAGTTAACGGTATGACAACAATAAGAGCGAATTTTTCACACGGTGATAGAGAAGAACAATTAGAAAAATTTGTTTTAGCTAGAAAAATTGAAAAAGAATTAAACATTCCTATTTCAATTTTATTAGATACTAAAGGTCCAGAAATTAGAGTTGGAAAAATGAAAGACGGAGCTCAATTAATTAAATCTAATACAGAAATCGTAGTTTACACTACATTAGCTGATTACGGAAACAAAGTGGGAACAGCTTCAGAAATTACAGTATCTTATGAAATGGATCGTGATGTTAAAAAAGGCGATAAAGTTTTATTTGATGATGGTAAATTAGTAACTTTTGTTACTTCAGTTTCAAAAGGGTCAATTGTTGTTAAAACAATTAATACTCACTTATTAAAAACTAACAAAAGAATTAACCTTCCAGGAATTGAATTCTCTTTACCATTTTTATCAGAAAAAGATAAAGAAGATATTAAATTTGGAATTAAAAATGGAATTGACTATATAGCTGCTTCATTTGTTAATTCAGCAGCAAATGTTAAAGAATTAAGAGAAGTTGCTAATTCAGTTAACGGTTCAAAAGTTCAAATAATTTCAAAAATAGAATCAAATGTTGCCATCCAAAGAATTGATGAAATCATCGAAGCTTCTGACGGAATCATGATTGCTCGTGGAGACTTAGGTCTAGAAATCCCTTACTTTGAAGTTCCTTATAACCAAAAGAAAATTATTAGAAAATGTCGTAAATTAGGTAAAACAGTTATTGTTGCTACTCAAATGTTAGATTCAATGGAAAAATCACCACAACCTACTAGAGCAGAAGTTACAGATGTTTATTGAGCAACAGAACTTGGAGCTGACGCAACAATGTTATCAGGAGAATCTGCATCAGGAGATTTCCCAGTAGAATCAGTACAAGTTATGTCAACAATTAACATGAGAGCTGAAAAAGAATTTTACAAAAAACTTTACTACCCAGTACAAATGCAAGAAGCTTTTGATAACTCATCAAAAGACGAAAGAAATAAAATTGCTTTTGAAATTGCTAAAAAAACTCAATCAGGAGAATTTAAATTTGTTATTGTTCGTTCAACAACAGGTGCTCTTTTACAAACAATTGCTAAATATAGACCAAACACAGCTATTATAGGTATTGTTAATGATAAAGATATGATTGGTAAATTTGGTATTACAAATAGTGTATTTGTATCATTAGATTCACTTGATTACTTTGAAGCAATTAAAAAAGACCCTTCTAAAGCAGCAGAAACATTAAAACCATTTGGTGTTGAAAAAGGCGATAAATTCCTTGTTGCTGATAGTGATTACACTACTAAAGAATTCAAATACTAATTATTTATTAGAATATTTAAAAAAATAAACATGATGTTCAAACTAAAAAGTTTGTTTTTTTATTTGTAACATTTTTAACAGATAAAAGTTTTTGTGACAAATATGAATATTGATATTTTTTTGATATAAAATTAGATAATATGAATTCAAAAGAAGTAAGAGATAAATGAATAACATTCTTTGAATCAAAGGAACATTTGTTTGTGCCTTCCAAATCATTAATCCCATATAAAGACCCTTCATTGTTATGAATTAACTCAGGTGTTGCAACATTGAAAGATTATTTTTCAGGTAAGAAAAACCCGCCTGCTCCTAGGTTGGTTAATTCACAAAAATCAATAAGAACAAATGACATTGAAAATGTTGGAGTTACTGCTAGACATCACACCTTTTTTGAAATGTTAGGTAATTTTTCAATTGGTGATTATTTTAAACCAGAAGCTATTGAGTTTGCACATGAATTTATTATAGATGTCTTAAAAATAGATCAAAACAAAATTTATATTACTTATTTTGAAGAAGATATTGAAGTAAAAGAAAAATGACTTTCTTTGGGTTACCAAGAATCACAATTAATTGCCGGTAACAGAAGTTTGAATTTTTGAGATGTTGGTTCAGGTCCGTGTGGTCCTAATACTGAAATATTTTATGACAGAGGACCTAAGTATCATTCAGGTGGTTCGGAATTAATTAGAGATGATATTGAAAATGATCGTTTTATTGAAATTTGAAATATTGTTTTTAGTCAATATAATAATTTAGGAAATAATGAATATGTTGAACTTGCTCAAAAAAATATTGATACGGGTGCTGGATTAGAAAGAATTGTAGCTGTTATGCAAAATGTGCCAACGAACTTTGACACAGATTTATTTCAACAAATTATTAGAGAAGTAGAAAAGTATACACCTCTAAGATATCAAATTGAAAATTATTTTACTAATAATCTTGAACAAGAAAAAATCAATAAACACTTTAAAATAATCTCTGATCATATGAGAGCTGTTGTTAATGCAATTAATGATGGCGCAGAGCCTTCTAATACTCAAAGAGGTTACATCATTAGAAGATTAATTAGAAGAGCTTATTATTCTGGTGTTAAATTAGGCATTCAAGAAAAAACTTTTTTAAATAAGTTTGTCCAAATTACTAAAGATACTTTAATTTTCGATATTGATGTATCAAAAGTCTCATCAATTATTTTGAAAGAAGAAGAGAGCTTTTCGAAAACTATTTTACAAGGAAAAAAAATATTAGATGATGAAGTTGCAAAATCGACTGATTTTTTTGATGTTCATGTAGCTTTTAAATTATTTGAAACATACGGTTTTCCTTTAGAGATGACTAACGATGTTTTAGTAGATCATAATATTAAATTGGATTTGCAAGCATTAGAAATTTTAAAAGAAAATCATTCAGCTATTAGTAAAGGAAGTAAAGAGCACAATAATTTTGCAAAAGCTCTTAACTCACTTAGTTTAATTGAAGAATCAGTAAGTAACTTTGTGGGATACGAAACAGAATATTCCAAATCAAAAGTGGTATTTTTATTAAATGAAACAGAAGAAGTAAAAAAAATAGACGGGACTGCTTATTTAGTTTTGGATAATACACCTTTTTATGCCACTAGCGGAGGTCAATTGCATGATAAAGGGTATTTGATGCAATCAGGAAATAGAATCGATGTAATCGATGTATTTAAAGACAAAAATAATAATCACATTCATAAAGTTGAAGGTAAGATTAATGACCAAGACATTATTGAGTGTTTTGTGGATAAACCAAATAGATTGGGTTTGATGAGGAACCATTCAGCAACACACTTACTGTTTGCCGCTTTAAGAAAAGTTTATGGTGATTCAATTGTACAACTTGGTTCTAATAATAATCAAGACAGACTAACATTTGATTTCCCTTTAAAGCAAAGGCCAACTACCAAAGAAGTTTTGATGATTGAAGATTTTATTAATGAAGTTATTTCTAGAAACATCAAACGTGAATACATTGTTACCACAACTACAAAAGCTAAAGAATTAGGAGCGATTATGACCATTGAAGAAATGGAATATTTTAACACCGAAAATGTTAGAGTGGTTCAATTTGATGATGTCACAATTGATTTGTGTGGTGGTACCCATATTGACTTTACTAAAAATTTAGAAAAGTTTAAAATTATTTCAGTTGATAGTAAGGGTTCTGGAGTTTACAGAATTAGAGCATTAACATCTGATATTTTGGTTGATCAATATTTACAAGAACAAATTGATAAAAATTTAATTTTGTTAAATGCATTAATTCAAAAAATGAATAAGTTATCAGACGAACAATTCAAACCAATATTTAAAAATACTAAAAACTTAAATCAATATTTAGAAGATATTGATATGGAAATTAACAAACATAAAGAAATCATGAAAGAATTATCTAAACCAAAGAAGGTATCGTTAGAGTTAACTTTGAAACCTCTTCAAGTAAATGGTGTAGATTTATATTTTGCTAATGACATAGAAAAATCACAAATTAAAAACATGGCTATCTCAATTAGAGAAAAATTTCCTCAAGCGTTAATTGTCTTGTTGACAAAATTTGAAAACAATTCAATTTTAATAATATCTTCTAAACATATTGATTGTAAAGACTTTGCCAACAAATTATCTTCAACCAAAAAAATTAATGGTGGTGGAAATAATTTAATTTGACAAGGTTCTGCTTCTGAGGTAATCTCTTTAGAAGATGTGAAAAAAATAATATAACATGAAAAGATTAATTGCTTTAGATTTAGGAACAAAAAAATGTGGTGTAGCAATTACAGATCCTTTGCAAATTATTGCTCAGTCATTAGAGATAATACAATATGATGCTCAAGATTTTGAAAAGATATTTTTAAGATTGGTAGAAATTAAACAAGAGTACGGACAAATAGAAGCTTTTATTTTAGGTAATCCTTTAATGCCAAGTGGAGACCCTTCAATCATGAGTAAGATTGTGGAAAAGTTTAAAGTTAAACTTCAAGATTACTTTCAAATACCAGTTATATTAGTAGATGAAAGATATAGTTCTAAACAATCAACGCAAATGATGGTGGAAATGAATATGACCAGACAAAAACAAAAACAAAATAGAGATAAGTTAGCAGCGCAAATAATTTTAACTAACTATTTAAATGATTATAAAAAATAATTAAATAAAGTCAAAAGATAACTAATAGTAATTTCTAAATAAAAAAGGAATAAAAAAACAAGCATCTGCTTGTTTTTATTAATTATAATAACTTGAGTTTTAAATTAAGATCAATTTACTTTTCAGTTTGTCAAATGATGTAATCTAATTGACCAACTTCGTTAGTTAATGAAGATTTAATTTTTTCAATTAATTTAATTTTGTCGATATTTCATTCATATTCTTTAATTTTGAAAGTGCTATATCCTCTATCTTCTAAGAAGTATTGACGATCGATTTCTTCAATCATTTCTTTAACAGAACGATTTGTTTTTCATTCCTCAACCAATAAAGCTTTTAAAACAACTTTTGATTTTTTATTTAAAATTAATAAATCAATGTGTTGTGAACCAACTCTTATGTTAACTTGTATTTCATACTTGCTACTTAAGTTTTTGATTAAATCACCATAAATATTTTTCGCAATGATTGAAGAGAATTCCATGTGGTCTTCTTCTTTTTGATCCATTGGCCTTAAATCTAATACTTGTGTACTTTCATTAATTTCATCAATGTTTTCCATTTCTGCATTAATTGTTTCAATTGTTTGGTTTGCTTTTATTGCATCTAAATATTCGATAAATTTCTTAAAGATAATAGCATTTTTATTATTGATATTAGAAACTTTAATTTCATCTCCTCTTAAAGACTTAACAATGATCATTTTAGCTCTTGCTCTAGTGATAGCAACGTTCAATCTGTTTGAACCACCTTTTGCATTCAAGGGACCAAAGTTATTTTTAAGAATACCATCAACATTTTTACCATATGAAATTGAAAGAATAACTAAATCACCTTCATTACCTTGAACGTTTTCAAGGTTGGTAATTATAATACTGTTATTTTCTAATTTTTCTTTTAGTAATTCAGGGAAAGTTGCTGATTGTTCAACTAATAAGTTTTCAATTAATTGTGATTGCTTAGAGTTGAATGTTACCACAAGAATTTTTTCATAAGTTTCATGGTATTCAATTAGTAATTCAATAACCTTATCAGCTTCTTCACGGTTCATTTGATTTCAAACACCATTAATGTCATAAACATCAATTCCTCTTTCAGTTACACCACATTTAGTAGCAACTTCCAAGTTTCTGTTATAAATAAATTTGTTTGAGAATTCAATTAATTCTTTTGAATCAGAACGGTAGTGGTTTTTTAGGTGAAATTCATTTCATCAAGAAACTTTCGCTCTTTCTAATAATGATTCTGCAGCATCGAAATCATCAAAGTCAAAATCTTCTGCTGAACTTTTTGACATAAAGAATGATGAAGGTTTTAATTGCTTATCATCACCAGATACAACTTTAATTTTTGATCTATAAACTAAAGGATATGATCTCTCAATTGACATCTGAGAAGCTTCATCGAAAATTCCGTAGTAGAATTCTTCTTCAATTAAAGGAATCATGTCAGAAACGTTGTCAGGACGACAAACTCATACAGGGAATAGTTTTTTCAAAGAACTATAGTATTTTTTAACAAATTGAGTTATAGAAGGGTAAGTTCCAGATGAAGCAATACGTAATACATTTGCAATTTCATCTTTTTCATCTTTAGAAAGTTTAATTAAATAATTTCTTAATGAATTAACATATTTCTTGAAAACTAATTCTTCAATAATTGATGATGAACGAATAGCTTCTTTTCTTAGTTGTGTAATAATATCTTGTAAGTGGATACCTTTTATTTCTAAGAACATAGGAATATCTTTCACAATATCATTTCATAAAGCAATAGTTTTTAAGTTTTCAAATTGTGATTGTCTAATAGGAGCTGTTATGTGGTGCATAATTTCACCTACTGTTGTTAAGTCAAACAAAGTAAAGTTTTCTAAATATAGTACTTTAACATATGGAAGTGACAATCAAGATCATTCTTTTAAGATTACTTGATTTTTTGCATTAAAGACATCTTTTATCTTGTAGATTTCTAATAAGAATTCATTATCGAAGACAAAGAAATCTTTAAATGAAATAAAGTCTTCTACAAATTCTGATTCTAATATATCAATATTTTGGATAAAGTCATTAAACATATCAATATTTTCATTCATATTTTTAGAAATAGATTTTACTGATTTAAGAGGTAATTCACAATTATCAATATCATTAATAATTTTTTTGTTAGTTATAAATTCAGCGAAAATAATTTCAGCTTTTGAAACATCTTCTTTTGATTCATTGAAGACAGTTAAAAATTTCTCAATCTTTCTTCCGTTTTCTACAAAGAAAGACAATCAATCAAATTTACTTATTTCTTTTTTATGTTTATCTTTAAAGTTTTCACATAACAATGAATAATTAACTAATTCTTCTTTTGGTAATTCAGATAGCTCAGGTTTTTTACTAATTAATTTTTTAGTAAATGAAATATAATCATTAATTCTCTCTAGAAAATCAGCTTTTTGTTTAGAAGATTTACTTATGAAATCTTCGTATTCTTTAGCATGCTCATATTTTTCTTTAAAAACAAAGAAAGTTTCAAAAGAAGTTATGATTTTTTTACCACCTAGTAAGAATGATTCTACCAACTTAATGTTTGTAGAAATTTTTTGTTTAATCTTTTTGATTTGCTTAACCATTTCGTTAGGAGTAAATTCTTCTTCTAACTTAAATTTTTTCACAAATTTCTTGTATTTTAAATATTCGTCAAAAAAATCATCAATCTTAGAAATGTTATATTCTACTAAAAACTTTTGTACTGATTCATAAACTGTTGTGTTTGAACCATCTTCAGCAAAAATGTTAGACAATCATTCATTACATATTTGTTCCCCTAGATCATTTTTTAAATCTTGGTATTTTGAATAATCTAAATTAAAGATATTATCATTGTAATCTTCAATCATTCAGTGTTTTTTAACTAATACAACTAATTCAGAATATCAATCTTGGTAGTTGTTGAAAAACATCAATTCATTTTTATCCATTTTTAAAGGTTCAATAGTTGCGTTTCTTGAATAACGTGAAGGCTCACGATATCATTGAGTTCCCAATATTGTATTTAAAGAATCAATTTTCTTATAAAACCCTTCAATATTTCTATTATCACAAAGATATAAAGTAAATTGTGAAAGTGAGTTAATACGTGAAGTTAAAACATCAAGTGCAGCTTTCTTTTCAGAAACCATTAAAACACTTCTACCTTTAATTAAAGCATTTGAAATGATGTTAGCAATAACTTCTGATTTACCTGTCCCAGGAGGACCGTAAATTAATGTTGATTGTTGTAAAGCAGATGCAACAGCATATTTTTGGAAAATATTTAATGGACGATTAATCTCTAAAATATCAGATTCCTTGATTACTTTATCTTCATAATGTTTAATTGATTTAAAATTTCCTTCCATTTGTGATTCAAATGGATCAGAGTTAAGTTCAATAATTTTTTCTAAATCTTGTTTTAGTGCAGAACCACCTGGTTCAAAGATACCAAATACAGTTGAAGGTTCAACTTGTAAAATAGAATAATTTTCAATTATCTCTTTAGTATCTTCTTTAACAAAGCTTTCTAAAGCATTTTTTTGATAAGCAATTGGATAACCAACCATTTCTTCGAATCTCTTCATGTTATCTTCTAAAGATAGTGGTTGTAATAATTCATGAGAGTTTAAGTTTGTTTTAAATTCTTTATTTAAAACAACACATAATTTTTCATTAACGATAATATCATCATCAATTCTTCTCAAGAATAGTTTTGCACCTTCTTCGACAACTTCTACTTTTTGAATTACTATTGGAGCTTTGATGGCAACATTGTTACCAAACTTACCTTTTAAAAATTGGTAAGAAACGTGTAGTGGTCATATTGCTGAATCATTGTAAAATTGTTTTGCAACTTTGTTAATTCCTAAAAATATTTTTTTAGAAGATTTCATTTCTGAAACAAAGTGGTTCATAATTTTTTTTCTATTTCCCTCAAAGTCTTTATTTAAGTTATTTGACATTGCTGTTGAAATAACAAAACCATTATTGAAAATAATTTCATTAAATTGAATTGCATCACTTGCTGTATTTAATTCTTCTTCAAAATAAGCAACACCTGAAGCTGTTGATATTTCTAGTTGACTTGTTTCTTTGTTTATAAAAGCAAGGAACGCGTCTTTCTTAACATATTTTAATATGTCTATATGTCTTGTTGTTAAATTGGTTCTAATACAATAATCAATAGGATTAATTGTAATTAAATTCAATAGTTTTTGCTTTATAGCTTTTTTCATATTTCTTCTCCTGGCTATCTAAAAAGTTGATGCTTTATATATTTTAAAGTAATTTCAAAATTTAGTTATAAATTAATAAATAAAATATCTTTATTTGTTAACTATATTAATAATATAACTTTGATTATTAATTCAAAAATTATTTTTAAAATTCTAATAAAAAAAACCATTCTTTTAATTAAGAATGGTTTATCATAAGCGCCTACGATTTTTTATTTTATTATTAGAGCGAAGAATATCAAAAGATATTGTAAAGATGTTTCATAGGTCTCACGACTTTAAAACCCATTTAGATTATCCTAAATAAGCTAATTACATTATAACATCTTTTTTTTATTAAAAACATTTTTTATCATAAATTAAAATTTGTGTTTAAAATTTAACTAAATAACTATAAAGTTGCTATTATATTAAATATAATATTAAGAAATAAATTTTTGAAGGACAAAACATGAAAAAAATAGTAGGAAAAACAAAAATAATTTTTGTTACTGGTGGTGTAGTTTCTGGAATAGGTAAAGGAATTATTGCCGCTTCTGTGGGGAATATTTTAAAAGCAAGAGGTTTTAAAGTATTTAGTCAAAAATTAGATCCTTATTTAAATATTGATCCAGGTGTTCTTTCTCCTTATGAACATGGTGAAGTTTATGTCACACATGATGGTGGGGAAACTGATTTGGATTTAGGTCATTATGAAAGATTCACAGATGAAAAACTAACCAAAGATTCTAATTATACTTCTGGAAAAATATTTCTAAATGTAATCGATAAAGAAAGAAGTGGTGAGTATCAAGGTAAAACTGTTCAAATTATTCCTCATTTCACAAATGAAATTATTTTATTAATTGCTAAAACAGCTCAAACTCATAAACCAGATTTTCTTATTGTTGAAATTGGTGGCACAGTTGGAGATATGGAATCTATTGCATTT
>CAMRCV010000002.1 GCA_947041065.1 uncultured Mycoplasma sp. | reverse complement strand
GCTCTTCCGATCTTTCAATTGCCTTCTTAATAGCCGTAATAACATTTTTATTTCCTTTTATATTCATGATTGCTGAATTTGCATCACTTAAAAAGAGTTCCAAATCTGGTCTAACCAGTTGAATTCATACTTCAGTAGGGAGGAAAACGGCATTCATCACTTCATTTATGTTTTGGTTTGCCAACCTAACTTACTTTTTTTCAGCGGTTCCGCAAAGAATAAATTTTTTATCCTTTGCTATCACTGGACAAGATTTTACAACTAACGAAATCTATAAATCTATAATTCCATTTATTGCTATATTCTTTTTTGGAATTATTACCTTTGTATCAACTTTAAACACTAAAAAATTATCAAAAGTTGTTTCTTTAGGGGGAGGATTGATGTTAATGTTAACAGCGTTCTTCTTTATAATGGCAACAATTGGTTGAATTGCAGGAGCAGTTGATCCTTCATTACTTCCAGGAACAGAAGCTCCTGGAATAGGAGATGTAAATATTTGAGGAGATACTGGCGGGTTAAACTTTGCTTGAATGTCCACATTTATTTGAGTTCTTATGGCTGCCGATGGTGGTCAGTCATTAGGAGTTTATGTTAAAGATGTTAGTGGAGGTCGAAAGGCGTTTACTAAAGCTATGATTATTTCAGTTATGGTTATTGGTGGTTCTTATATAGTAGGTACTTTATTAGCATCTGTATTTCCACCAACAGGAGGCCTTGCTGCCGGTTGAGCTAATTCATTTGCTAAAATTTTCCACTTTATATTATCTCCAATGGGAGTATCAGGACCAGTTATTACTCAATCTGCTTATATTATTATTGGTTCAATATTCTTTATATCATCAATTGGTGGACTAATTATTTGAACATCAGCGCCAGTTAAAGTTATGTTTAGTGAAATTGCACCAGGTATATTTGGTTCAAAATTATCTAAACAAAATAAAAATGGTGTCTGTTCATATGGTGCTTGGCTACAATTTATATTAGTAGCACCATTCATATTGCTATTAACATGACCAATGGGAGATTCATTAAGTGAAAACCTTTCATTAATTAAAGGTGCAGCTGGTTGAATCGGAATGCTTCCATGAATCATTATCTTTATATCTTATATCAATCTACGTCTTCGTAAAGATCATGAAGAGCGAAGTTTTAGAATGGGTAATCGAAAATTTGGAATAGTAGTTGGAGTATTTCTAACATCATTAACTGCCATTATTTTAGTATTAACATTTATGGATGGTACCCCTTTAGAAAAACCAATTTCTGAGTGACCATCTAATTGATGAATGGGACCTTTAATGAAAGTAACTATGATATTACTAATTGTAGTACCTGCATACTTGTGATATTACTTTAAATATGAATACCAATTAAGAGATACTAAAATCGCTATTGAACACAACTTGCCTACTAAATATGCCCTTATTAAATATTCAATAACTAATAAATTTGTTTTATGATTACACCCAGAAATTCGTGATAAATATTCAAATAATAAAAATGAATTGTTAAACCAAGGAAGAAATTTATCTTTAAATATTATTGATCAAATGAATTTAAAAATAGAACAAAAAAATATAATTTCATCACAATTAGAACAAGCTTTAGATGATGGTAATTATCTAGAAATTAAAAAAAGTAGTTTACTAGAACAAAAAAATGCCACTAAAGAAATTAGAAGTCTAAAAAAAGATATTAATAAAAACAAAAAAGATATTCAACAACAAATTTCTAAATTGAAGAAATCATATAAAGAAGAAATCAAAATAGTTGGTGTTCAATTAAGACAAGAAACAAAGTTATTTTATCTTGAAACTATGAAACCGTTATTAAACAATTATAAGTTATCAACAAATTCTGAAAGTACATCTTTAAAACAAATTATGTTAAATGAATTACCAATAATTCAAGAAAAAGACATTGAATTTAATGAAAAATATGATAAAAACAATGCGGAATATCAATCTTTTGCAGCGTCATCATATTATTCACCTTTACAACAATTTAGGTTAGAAGATAAAATTATGATAAATTCTGAAGAAATTGTAATTATAAGAAATTTTGCAGACGTTTTAGTTGGTGAGAAATTCGGTATTCAAAATATTAAAATATTAAAAGAATCAATTGATTCAGATATTGAAGTAATCTCTGAAGGAAATTGATCACAATTAGAATTGGCATCTGTTATCCATGTGGAAAATAACCAATTTGAAAACTTTAAAATTTATGTTAAGAATTTAGATGAATTAATCGAAGCTGTTGAACAAATGAAATCAACAAGCACAAATGTAGTTAACAATAAACTTGTGACTGCTTAAATAAACTAAGTAACGTGCTCTTTCAATAATGAAGAGTGCGTTATTTTTAAAATAATATATATTAAAGGAAATGAAAAAAATGAAATACAAAAATGTTTTAAATTACTATAGTGCAGCTGAAGCGGAAATTAATTTTCAAGCAGTGCCATATGATAAAAATTATAATTATAAGGATACAAACAAGTCAAATGTCTTTGCCGACAATGGATCATGACATGGATATTATTTACCTGAAGATAAATCTATTAGTTCCTTTGCTGGACCATTAGTTATATCACAAGAAATTCCTTTGAATATTGGTAAATATTCAAATAAATTAATTATCAAATACCAAGATAAAATAATTAACTTTAATGATGCTAAAAGTGATGTTTATTCATTGCCAGGACAGTTAATATTAAATTATGATTTTGATGACTTTATCATTCACAAGCTATTAATATTTTCTAGCAATAGAACATCTTTAATTGAAACAAAAATTACAAATAAAACAAATAAAAAAATTGATTTAGACATCTCTGTTTCTGGGAGTGTGTATTCTAAAATTAAAACAAAATCAACAGGAGAAGTGGAAGATGATTCAGCATTTTGATTAAATTATTTTCAAAAAATTGAAAGTTTTGACGACTCTATTAACATTCTTTTTAATCCCATAATTAATAAGCAAACAAAAGAAACAATGCGTTTACAATACAATCAAAAAATTAAAGAATTTAATGTTTTAGAAAATGAGAATGACGTTATTTTCACTAGTAGTTTTGGTAGTTTTGAAATTAAACCACAAAGCTCATTTGAATTATCTTCATTTGAATCTTTTCTATTTGATCAAGAAGTGAATACTTGTTCATTTTTATTAAAAGAAGATTATATTTTAGAAAACAAAAATAGATGAAATAAATACATTAATAATATTTTGAAAATTAATAATGATGATAAATATGAAAATTTAATCATCAAGTCATTACAAACATTAGTAGCTAATTGACGTTCTCCAGCAGGAGTAATTAAGAAAAATTTTATCATTCCATCTATTACTTATCAAGATTTTATTGGTGCATGATCATGAGATACCTGAAAGATTGTTGTTGGTATTGCACATTTTGACCCCATTCTAGCTCAAGAAAGTTTGGAATCTATGTTTGACTTTCAAATAGAAGATAACGACGCTGTGCGTCCTCATGATGTTGGTATGATTCCTGATTGTATCTTTTTTAACTACTCTCCTGCAAGAGGTGGAGTTGGACCTAATTGAAATGAAAGAAATTCAAAACCTCCAATTGCTGCTTGAGCAGTAAATGAAATATATAAAATTTCAAAAGATATGGATTTTTTGAAAAGAATATATCCTAAATTATCTGCTTATAATGATTGATGAAATAATAATAGGTCAATTAATAAAGATAGCATCTTGCAATATGGTGGAACTGTTGATGAATTAAATGATTTTAAAAATGAAAATAGTATTATCGAAGCTGCTGCTTGAGAAAGTGGAATGGACAATGCTCCAAGATTTGATTGAGATAGAGCTAAGGTTGCTAAAGTTTTTTCAAAAGATGTTTTAATTGGTTATGTTATAGATCAAATTAGTGTTGATTTAAATTCGTTTAATTACTTAGATTTTGTTTCCTTAAAAAAACTGGCAATTATTTTAAATCTTGAATTAGATATTACTAAATATGAAAAATCATCTCAAGAAGTAAGTTTATTTATCAATAAATATATGTATGATAAAGAAACTAAATTTTATTATGATATTAAATCTATCGATAAAAGAAAAGTTGTTGATTATGGTAAGGGAATGGAAGGTATCATGCCTCTCTTTGCTAATTTAGCAACAAACGATTATGCACAAGCAATTATCGAAAATATTAATGAGGAAAACTACAACGCTTTTGTACCCTTCCCTTCAGTTGCTGTAAATAATTCTCGATTTTCTCAATATGATTATTGAAGAGGGCCTGTTTGAATAGATCAATTGTATTTTGGTTTACAAGGAGTAGCAAATTATGGTTCTCATGATTTTGCAAAAGAATTAGCAACAAAAGCCATGGAAAACATGGATGGATTATTAGGTAATGAGTCAATCAGAGAAAACTATAATCCTTTAAATGGACATGGACTATCAACAACTAACTTTAGTTGATCTGCATCTTTGTTATTAATTATTATTAAAAATATAATTTAATTAGCAATTATTTCTTCTTCTGGAGGAGATATTAATCTTAAATCATCTGTATAGAAGATAGTCGAAGTAATAACCGGCTTTCTTCTTTTTGTTTTATAGAAGTAAGGTTGTAATCTTTCTTGAATAAGTTTTTTTAATTGTTGTGTAGTTCAATTATCATGATTTTTAATTTTGTATAATAATGCACCGTGCACTAATCTTCTTGATTCAGTAATAATAGGTAAAGAAGTTTTTACATACAGAGTTCCACGAGATATGATTTTTGTTCTACCAATAATTTCATTTCTAGCTCTATTAATTGTTACAACAACATGCACAAAACCACTTTCACCAAGCACTTCTCTTTCCTTAATAATTTTAGAGTTTAATTCAGAAGCAATATCTCCATCAATATAAACAGGAGCGGCATCAACTTTATGTTCAGATAATGTTAATTTACGATCAAGCATTTCATACACTTCACCATGAGCTGCTATAAAAATGTTTTCAGGTTTAACGCCATTTTCAACAGCGGTTTGACCGTGAACAACTGACATTCTATATTCACCATGATAAGGTACAAAATAATCTGGTTTTGTTAATTGAAATATTTTGTCATGTTCTTCTCTATAAGCGTGTCCAGAAGTATGTAGATAACCATCAATTCTATTTTCTTTAATGTCAGCACCTAATTTATATAAATTATTAATTAATAATTCTATTTTAATTCTGTTTCCTGGAATAGGTGAAGAAGAAAAAATAATTAAATCTCTATTTTTAATAGTAACTTGGGGGTGTTTACCAATTGCCATTTTTGCAAGCGCAGCTAATTGCTCACCTTGAGAACCTGTTGTTAAAATAACAATTTCGTTTTCAGCAAATTTTGAAATATTTTTTTTATCAATAAAAACACTTGCATCAACATCAATATATCCGATTTCTCTTCCGATATTAACTCCATTAACCATAGAACGACCAAAAGAAACAACTTTCTTTCCTAATTCTGATGCCATTTTAATGATGGCACTAATTCTTGTCATATTAGAAGCGAAGGCTGTAATGATAATTTTCTTTTCTGCTTTTTCCATATAGTTTCTAATATCTTTTAAAATATCTTTTTCTGATGGTGAATGAGAAGGTCTCATAGCATTTGTTGAATCAGAAAATAAAACAGTTAAGTTTTCATCTCCCATTTGCTCAAGTTTTTTGAAATCTGTCATATTTCCAATTGGAGTATAATCAAATCTAAAATCTCCTGTAAACATTAAAGAACCGTTTGGTGTTGAAAATCTAATTCCAAAAGCATCTGGAATTGAATGTTGAGCTGTTCAAAAATCAACCTCAACATCATCAAAGACAAATTTTTCATCCTTTTCAATTTCGATAAATTTTACATTTGTTTGTAATTTTCTTTCACTAATTTTAGCTTCTAAATATTTAATAGCAAGTCTTGGTGCATAAATAAATTGTAAATCTATTTGTTGTAATAAATAAGGAATCCCACCCATATGATCTTCATGACCATGTGTTAAAAACAGACCTTCTATTTTGTGTTGATTTGCTTTTAAGTATTTGTAGTTCGGAATAATTCCTTTGATACCTGTAATTGATCCGTTACCAAATTTGATACCTGCATCTAAGATAAAGATTTTATCATTGTGTTCTATTACAAGTGTGGATTTTCCAATTTCTTGCATTCCACCTAAACCAAAAAATTTTGTTGGTTGCATATTTTCTCCTATTTTTTAAATTTGAATGTTTTTTGAATTTAAAGCTTTTAATTTTGTTAGTTGAATTAATTATATTATATTTTCTAACTAATTTAATATTTACTCATAAAAATATTTGGTAAATTTCAAGTTATAAAATACGTATACAAATACATTATATAGGTAATTACTAGATTAAATAATATCTGCTGCCAAGATTGTAGTTTCATTCAATATTTTAATATCTTGTAAATGAGCATAAGAATCAATTACTATATCAAGTTTATATGAAATTTTTAAGTCACCATTGGTTTGTTTAGTAATTATGATTAGATTTTCATTTTGTTTATCACTTACAACAACTTTTTTAAATAATAAATTTTCAAATTGTCCGTTTTCATCTTTAGACAAAGCACTTAATAAAGATGTTTTTTGTGAAAGTAAGTTGAATTCAAATCCACTATTACTTAATTGCGTCAACGGAATTAAAGATTCTTGGAAAGTCCCCACTTTGTCAATTCAATAATTAGTAAAAATATTAGCATTTGCAATAAGAGATTTTTGACCAAAAGATGTTGTAAATTGATTTAAGTTAAATTCTGCGCTTTGTCCACTTGTCAAAGCGTTAATTAACGGTTTATTTGTTGTTGAATTTAAATCCTGAATAACGCTTTTTTCAAAAGCTCCACCTTTAATAAGAGAAATTGTATTTGATGATATATTTTCAGCAGTAAATAATATTGATGAAAGCTTAAAACCCTTTAAAGTCATTCTAAAAAATGATTGGTTTGGTTCTTTACTCACATCTTTTGAATCTTGAATAATGAACATCCCTCCCAAGGTTCCTAATTTATCATTAACTGTTGGAATTCCATTAGTAAAATTAATAGTTGAACCTGGAAAGTATTTGTTCTTTATTTTTAAATCTAATTGAATATATTCTTCCCAAGGATTTAATCCTTTTTGAGATTTCAAGAAAACGGTTGAAGCATATACTTGGTTGTTGTTTTGTTCTTTAATCTTTGCTGTAGAAGCTAAAACATTAAGTGCTGCATGATTAATGTTGAATTTAACTTTATATTTATTTAATGTTGTTTTTGAATTAGAAACTTCTTCTACTCAATTGGTTCCATTATATTTTTTTTGCATAAATGTAACTTTAATATCTCAATCAACATTATTAAAGTTAGGGTTTATAAATTGCATATTTGCAATTAGCCCATTTTCATAAAATTTATTTAAATCAATTGGAGCAACCATTCCATGAACACTATATTTCACATAAATTGGTCTTTCATTGTATTTAAAGAATTGTTCGGCTGTTCAAGAACTAAAGTTTTCACCTTGTAAATCAGTAATAAAATTTAATTCATTAATTTTATTGTCTACACTAATAACATCAAGGCTTTTATTTCAAAGCATTGGAAAATTGGAAATAGTAATTTTTTCATTTTCAATTAAATGGTCTTTATATTCACCATTCAAAGATAACACAAGTGTTCCTGATGATTGTGACGATCCCTCAATAATTGATAACTCTAGTAATTCATATGAAGTATCAGAAATATGTAAAAGCTTATTTAACCCTTCGTTAGTTAATAATGAAATATTAGTATATTGATCTAATCTTAATTGGTTAACTACAGCAAGGTATTTATCGACTTTCAATTTAATATTAGTTTGAATAACATCAGGAGCATTTGAATAACTTATTTCTCCACCTTTGGCAAACTCCAAAATATTAGGTGGTATTGGATTAGGATTAACTGGTGGATTTGGATTAACTACTGGAGGTATAGGATCAGTTGGGTCAATTTCGGGTTCGGGATTTGTTTCTTGATTGCAAGAAACAAGTATTAATGGCAAACTAATTACACCGACCATTCCAACCAATAATAAATTTGATAATTTAATAAATGATTTCATCTTTTTCTCCTCATATATTTAAATAAAATATATACACATTTTAACATATAAATTGAAGCATATTATTCAATAATAAAATAAAAAAAGTGAGTTCTTTTTTTGGTTATTTTAAAAAGTTATTTAAATATATTTTTATAGCATTTGTATCAAAAGTTAATTAAAAATGATATAATAAAGGTGTATTTTATGTTATTAACAAAATATAAAATATATTTACAAATATATAAATATATTAAAATAGAAGTTATGTAAAATGAGAAATAAGAAAATAAAGTTTATTTTCTCTCATAATTAACTTTAGTGCGGAATTGTTTAAAAAACAATTTCTTAAAATAAACATTATTAGAATAAGAAATTTTAAGACCAGAAATATAGTAATTATTTGAAATAATTATAATATTTATTAATGACAACATCTGTGAAAAAGATGAACACCATCTTTATTTTTTAGTCAAATATCTATATTCATAATATGTTTTAAAAATATAACTCTATTTTAAATATAAATAAGGAGAAAAGTGAAAATATATGACGTTGCCATTATCGGCGGTGGAATAATAGGTGGCATAATTTCTTATGAATTATCTAAGTACAAACTATCAAATATCATACTTGAAAAGAATCCCGTCTTAGCAGATGAAACAACTAGAGGAAACTCTGGAGCTATTCATGGTGGTTTTGACCCGGTTCCTGAAAAAGTAGAAGCAAAACTAAATGTTTTGGGTAATCGATTATGAAGAGAAGAAATTTTTCCAAATTTAGATTTTCCAAAAGCTAAAGTAGATAGTTTAGTAGTTGCTTTTAATGAAGAAGAAGAGAAACACTTAGATATGCTATATCAAAGAGGATTAACAAATAAAGTCCCTAAAGAGTTTATGAAAATAATTTCTCAAGAGGAAGTTCGAAAAATAGAACCCAATATAAGCCCTGAAGTTACTAAAGCATTGCTATGTACAAGTTCATGAGCTATTGACCCTGTCGCTGCAACCAAAGCGCTTTTTGGAGTTGCTGAAAATAACGGAATTGAAATAAAAAGAAATTCCCAAGTTACAGGAATCAAATATATTGGTGATCATTTTGAAATAACTGTGAATGACTCAAAAATATTTTATGCCAAAAACATCATTAATGCTGCAGGGCATTATGCAGATGTTATTGCTGAAATGGCTGGATATCCTGATTTTAAACAAAAAGTTAGAAGAGGAGAATACAGAATTTTAGCAAGATCTGAAAGTCATTTTATTAACTCAATAATTTTTATGGTCCCAACCATTCATGGTAAGGGAGTAATCGTTGCTCCTATGTTGGATGGCCACATTTTAGTTGGTCCAACAGCAGAAGAGGACGTTCCAAAAAATGAGACACGTTTAGTGACTAGAGAAAAATATGATGAAATAGGAAGAATTGGTAATAAATTAATTCCTGGATTGAGATTAGAAAAAACCATTATGACATTATCAGGTTCAAGACCTATAGATATTGAAACAGATGATTTTGTAATCAAATATGCAAAAGATAATAAGCACTTTATTAATGTAGCAGGAATGCAGTCGCCAGCAATCGCTTCTG
This sequence comes from uncultured Mycoplasma sp., assembly GCA_947041065.1. GTDB lineage: Bacteria > Bacillota_I > Bacilli_A > Mycoplasmatales > Metamycoplasmataceae > UBA710. The sequence continues at coordinate 8,261 of CAMRCV010000002.1, read as the reverse complement.
CTCCCGCTATTGCAATTGAAGTTGCTAATTTATTAAAAAATAATGGAACAACCATGAACAAAAATGATTCGTTCAAAAATAAGTTTAAACTTATGTATTAAAAATAGAAAGATTTAAAAATGAAAGAAAAATATATATTAACACTTGACTCAGGAACAACTTCTTGTAGGTCTTTAATTGTCGACAAAAAGGGGTCAGTTGTAGCTACATCACAAGTTGAATTTACTCAATTTTTCCCAGAAAGTGGTTGAGTTGAACATGATCCTTTAGAAATTTGAAATGCTCAATTATCAACATTACAATCAGTAAAAAATAAAAGTGAAATTAAATCACATGATATTGCTGCAATAGGAATAACTAACCAAAGAGAAACGATTGTTGTTTGAGATAAGGCAAGTGGATTGCCTATTTATAACGCTATTGTTTGACAAGATGGAAGAACTAAAGAATATTGTGATGAATTGATTAAACAAGGTCACTCTGATTTATTTACAAACAAAACAGGATTAATAATTAATCCATATTTTAGTGGAACTAAATTAAGATGAATTCTAAAAAATGTTCCAGCAGCTAAAGAAACTCTAGAAAGAGGTGATTTATTAGCCGGAACTATTGACACTTGATTATTATGAAAATTAACTAAAGGAAAATCTTTTGCAACTGATGTTTCAAATGCATCTAGAACATTATTATTTAATATTCATACTATGGATTGAGATCAAGAAATTTTAGATTTATTAGAAATCCCAAAATCAATACTTCCAAAAGTACAACCTTCTAGTTCTTTCTTTGGAGAAGTTCAACCTGAATTCTTTTCAATTAACGCCAAAGGTATTGTTCCAATTACAGGAATGATAGGAGATCAACAATCATCTTTATTCGGTCAATTATGTGTTGAAAAAGGAATGGTTAAAAACACTTATGGAACAGGATGTTTCGTTTTAATCAATACTGGAGATACACCAGTTAAAAGTAAGAATAAATTATTAACAACTGTTGCTTGACAAATTGAAGGAGAAAAAACTCAATACGCTCTTGAAGGATCGGTATTTATAGCTGGAGCTTCTATTACATGATTAAAAGATAGTTTAAAATTAATTTATGATTCATCAGAAATAGATTTTTATGCTGGTTTAGTAGAAAAAATGAAAAAAGATAATCAAAGAATTTATGTTGTCCCTTCATTTACAGGTTTAGGGGCACCTTATTGAGATTCAAACTCAAGAGGTGCTATCTTTGGACTTGAAAGAGGGACAAAAAGAGAGCATATTGTTAAAGCTACTCTAGAGTCAATTGCTTATCAAGCTAATGATTTAATCAAGTCTATGTCTAGCGATATTGATAAAAAAATTAAAGTTATGAAAGTAGATGGAGGAGTAAGTAATTCTAATTATTTATTAGATTTCCAATCATCACTTTCAGACTTAAAAATTATCAAATCGAAAAACATTGAAACAACAGCAATGGGTGCTGCTTATATGGCAGGATTACAAATTAAATATTGAAAAAATATTGATGAAATTAAAAAAATTGCTATTGTTGATAAAGAATTTGAATCACAAATTTCTGAAGAACAAAGAACTAAGTTAGTTAAGGGTTGAGATCAAGCCGTTAGCAGAACTTTAAATTGAACTAAAGATATTGAATAAAATTAACAAAATATATAATAAAATAATATAAAAAGAAAGAAGAAAATTATGGGAAATTTAACTATAAATCAATTATTCCAATTTGGTGCTAGTGAATTTGTTGGAACTTTATTACTAATTTTACTTGGTAATGGAGTTGTAGCAACTTGTTCGTTAAACGGCACAAAAGGAAAGGGTAGTGGATGAGTAGCTATAACTTTAGGATGATTTACAGCAATTTTTGTTTCTGTAACAGTCGCTACAGCATTAGCTCCCAAAGGAATGCCAACCGGATTATTAAATCCTGTGTTTGCAATCAACAACATGATCCTTCATGCTCAAGACAGTACTATGGGACTTCCTGTAGCTGCAGGATTCGTTGGAATGTTATTCCAATTCTTAGGAGCTGGAATGGGACAAATATTAGTTGTCCTTACATTTAAAAAACACTATGATGCAACAACAGAAGCATCAGCAATTTTAGGAACATTTGCAACAGGACCAGCAATTAGATCATTAAAATGAAATTTTTTAGCAGAAGTTATCGCAACTTTTGTGTTGGTATTTGCCGTTTCATCAATTGGACTTGCAAGTCCAACATCTAACGCAGAAGGATCACTATTTGTCGGATTAATTATTTTCGCAATCGGAATATCACTAGGTTCTGTAACAGGTTATTCATTGAATCCTTTTAGAGATTTAGTGCCAAGATTAGTTCATCAAGCATTACCTTTAAAAAATAAAGGAACATCAGATTGATCTTATGCATGAGTACCTACTTTAGGGCCTATCGTTGGTGGATTGATCGGTTTAATCTCAGCTCCTGGTTTATTTTATTAATAAATAATAAAATAATTATTTAGCCATAAAAATCTAAATAGAGTTTAGTTTAAAACACAATTTATATGAACAAAAGCCGCTTAATTGCGGCTTTTGTTTTTTTAATTATTAAATTAAGCATCTATAAAATATTTAAATCTTTTTCTATTACTCAAGGGTTTTTGTGATCAATGTGATCAATAAACAACTTTCCTTCTAAATGATCTAATTCATGTTGAAAAACAATAGCTACAAATTGTTTGCAATCAAAAGTTTTAACTTTCTTTTCATTATAAGAATAAGCTTCAACAACTATTCTTTCTGAACGCTTAATCAACCCTTCTTGATTAGGATCTGTTTCTCTTACACTTAAACAACCTTCACCTTGCTTTAAAGCTGTGAGTCCATCACTTTTAGCAATGACTTTAGGATTAATAATAGTATCACTAAAAACAATATTGTCTTCTGTATCCAAAATATGAACAAAAAATATATTTTTTAAAACTCCATATTGCACCGCAGCAACACCTACAGCAGGTCTAAAATGTGTTTCAGGTTTGGTACTATCAATTACATGGTACATCATTTTTTGGACCAATAAATCATCTTCCTTTGTTAAAGGAAGTGTTACATTAACAGATTTTTGCCTTAAAACTTTGTTTGGCAATTTAATAATTCTTACATCAAATTTCATATTAAAAATTATAAATAAAATAAACATTTTTTTATTAAAAATATATAATTAAATTATGTTAGATTTAAAGTTACTAAAAAACGATATAGACGCAGTTATTGAAAGTTTGAATTCAAGAAATGTTGACCACAAACTTTTAATGAAGGTTTCTCTTATTATTTCTAATAGGAACCAAAACATTAATATTTTGTCTCAATTACAATCAAGTAAAAATATTGTTTCAAAAGAAATTGGTGTTGCTAAAGATAAAACCGCACTATTAGAAAAAGCTAATGAATTAAAAGAAGAAATTAGTTTATTAGAAAAAAAGGTTAAGGACCAACAAAGTGATTTAGATGAGTTATTACCTCTTATCCCAAATATCCCTTTAGACATGGTTCCTAAAGGCGAAGATGAAGAAGCTAATGTTATCGTTAGTGAATATCCTAAAATAGGAAGAGGTTTAGTAAAAGCTATGAAACCTCATTACGATATTGGTGTTGAAAAAAATATTATTGATTTTGAAAGAGCTGTAAAAATGTCAGGTGCTAGATTTGTAATTTTTAAAAATTCAGGTGCTAGATTAATCAGAGCGCTTTCTAACTTTATGTTAGATTCACACTCTGAAAATGGATATGTTGAAATGCATGTTCCTTTAATGGTAAATTCAAATACTATGTATGGAACTGGTCAATTGCCAAAATTTAAAAATGATTTATTCAAGATTCAAGAAAGTGATTTGTGAATGATTTCAACCGGAGAAATTCCATTAACAAATTATCACAACAATGAAATTATAGACTTAGAAAAACCAAAATTATTTTGTGCATTTACTCCTTGTTTTAGATCTGAAGCTGGATCAGCTGGAAGAGACACCAAAGGTTTAATTAGATCTCATCAATTTAATAAAGTTGAAATAGTTAAGTTGACTAATGAAGAAGACGCTATGGAAGAATTTGAAAAAACAGTTAAAGATGCTGAAAACTTATTAATTGCTTTAGAAATTCCTTATAGAAAAGTTTTATTATCTACTGGAGACATGGGATTCAGTTCAAGAATCACATACGACTTAGAACTTTGATTACCTTCTGAACAAAGATATCGTGAAGTATCATCTATTTCTTATTTTGGTGATTTCCAAGCTCGAAGAGCAATGATGAGATATAAAGATAAAGATGAAAAAATTCAGTACGCTCATACAATCAATGGTTCTGGTCTTGCTATTGATAGAGTGGTTGCCGCTTTATTAGAACAATATCAAAATGAAGATGGTACAATTGATATTCCTAAAATTTTAATTCCTTATATGAATAATGCGGTTAAACTATAATGGAAGAAAGTTTAGGAGAAATATTTTCTGAATTCAAGCGTTTTGACAATAAAAGAAAAGTGCAAATAGATCCTAATCTTCCTGCAATTAGCATAGAAAAATACACAAAAAAGTTCAAAAAATTTGTTGCTGTTCAAGATATTAACATGGAAGTTGGCCAAGGAAAAATCCATGGTTTTATAGGTCCTAATGGATCTGGAAAAACAACAATTATCAAAACATTAATTGGGGCTTATGTTCATAAAAATGGTGTCATCAAAATTAATGCTTTTAAAGCAGGAACTATTACAGCTAATTCTTTGATTGGTTATATTCCTGAAAGAGCATCATTTCCATCTCATTTAAATTGCATTCAATATTTACAAAGTATGGCTGAAGTCTCAGGTTTTTCAGCAAAAAATGCGAAAATTAAAGCAAAAGACATTATGGAAGAGTTAGGACTGATGCATCTTTCTAAAAGGAATCCTAATAATTTTTCTTCAGGAATGCAAAAAAAGATTTTGTTAGCACAAGCATTATTAAATGATCCTGAAGTACTAATTTTAGATGAACCAGCGGCAAATTTAGACCCCGTTGCTCGAAAAGAATTATTTGACACTTTATTTCTTTTAAAAAATAGCGGGAAGTCAATTTTAATTTCTTCTCATATTCTTTCTGAATTAGAAAGAATTGTGGATGAAGTAACATTTATCCATTATGGAAAAATTATCTATTCAGGAACCTTAGATAAATTTGACGGCTTAACACAAGATGTTTTTATTAAAAGTAAGGATAATGAAGCTTTATCTAAATATCTAAATGAATTAGGTTATGAAACTATTCTAAATTTAGGAAACGAATTGGTTGTCAAAGATATTGAAGACCAATTTAGAAAAAAATTACAATATAATGTTTCATTATCAGGAATAGAAGTTAGTGTTTATAGATCATCGGATTTAATGTCAATATATGACTATTTATTAAAAAAACAAGAGGCGGTGGATGATGCCGATTTATAAATCTACTTTAATTAAGTTTTTAAAGTCTTTTTCTACTTGGTTTCCTTTAGGGATGACTTTAATTATTGTTGCTTTAATTGGAGCCATTTTACCTTTTTTATTTTTAGATTTACAAGCGCCTTCTGTCATTCAAACATATAAATTATATATCGTAGCTTCTGTGACTACAATTGGATCAGCAACCGCAATTGTATCTGCAACCTTTGCAGCGTATAAATCTGTTCAAATATATAAACAAGAAATTGAAGAAGGAACATTTTTGGTTTTGGTTTCTAAACCAATTAATAGAAAAAAAATTATTTTTGAAAAATGATTGGCTCTTTTCACAATTATTGCGTTATATGTAGTGGTACTAATATCTTTTTATATCTTTTTAGTTTTCTTGATTGATCCAGGAAATCAAATAGCTAACTTAGATATTCCACCAATTAAAGATCAAATATTTGTCATAGGATTAATTTTAATGGGAATTGTTTTGATGTTAACATTGCTTTTTTCTTCAATTGCTTTAATTCTGTCATCAAAAATATCATCTTCAGCAACTATTGCTTTAGTTGCTGGTTTAGGGGCAATTATCCCGATAACAGGTTTAATTCCTACATTTACCAATAAACAATCACAAACAATGATTACAAACCCTGTTAGTCCTTTAGATGCTACAACCATTCCTCGTGACAAAACAATTAGCTTTATTGAACAAATTATCCAGGATCCTAATTTAAATAAAACTAATATTTTAAATTTATTTAAAGAAGTAAGTACTTATTCTGAAAAAATAGAAAACGATAAAGAAAATAATTATATTAATAATTTAGGTGTAAGCTCTGGAGAATGAGATGTCTATAATAGTTTGTTTTGATTAGATTTTAATTATCAACTTTCTAGCATTGCAACAATTGCTAGTGATTTATTAATTTCAAAAAAAGATGGTGACTTGATCGCTTCGGCTGCTATGATTGGTGGTTTTACACAAAGTCCAACATTAAGTGGCGAAGTTAAAATTACTAACCAAAATATTCCTATAAATGAATTGTCTATCATGTTATTAAACACTTTGGAAGAATATAACTTAGCTATTCAAAGCAAAGAATATGGTGATGGTATTTTCCCTTTCTTTGATTATCTAATAACAGAAAATAACTTAACTTTAGAAAAAACTAATAATGAGAATTTTAAAAACAATCTATATAAATTAATACCAGAAATTCCGCAAAAGAATTTGGCACAATTTATGGTCTCGCCAATAACTTTTACTATCTTAAAAGATAAAAAAGTATCAGAAGATTTGAAAAAACAATTACAAAATAAAAACAATCCTTATATAGGAGAAATAAGAGCTATTGAATCATTATTATTAATGAGAATTGGTTTAGAAATGGGATTAGGTTTGAATTTAATTATTTCTGATAGTTTTGTAAATGATTTTTATAATAAAAATGAAATCAATAAATTTATTGATATGAAAGAAGCTTTTGCATATCTTCAACAATTTACTACACATAGTAATGAATTAAATATCATTATTGAGAAATTTTCTAAATTAAATGATTCCACATATAATCAAAAAGCAATTATTCAGTTAGCAAATACATTATTACTAACTGAAAAATCTAAGGATGGTTTAAATAGTTTTGTATTTGGAGATTATGCTAACAAATGAATTTTATTTGGAGTATATACTGCGATTACTTTTCTTTTATTACCAACTTCATATTTAATTATTAAAAAACAGGATATTAGATAATGAACAAAACAAAAACAAATTTTTTTATTTCAATAGGAAATACTAGAACTTCTTTTGCCTATTTTCCCGAACACATTGATAGCATCAAGATTATTAAAACAAAAACCAAAAACTTTTTTAACAATATAAGTTTTGAAGATATTTTTAATCAATTTGGCATTATCCCCAATAAAATATTTGTTTGTTCAGTAGTTGAAGAAGTGAATCATAAATTAATTACATTTTTCCCACATAACGAAATTGTTTTTTTAAAGCATGATAATCAAAAAATTATTAATTTGAATTTACTAGATAATCCTCAAGAAATTGGTAATGATATTATTGCTTCAGCAATATATGCAAAATCTTTAGGACAAAACGTAACTGTTGTTTCTTTAGGTACAGCGAGCGTCATTTCCAATATCGTGGAAGGATCTTTACTTGGTTGTATCATTATGCCGGGTTTAGAAATTTCTTACAATGCCTTGATTCAAAATACTGCCATCAATAAGGTAGAGTTAACTTCTTTAACAAGCATAATAGGCACAAGTACACAAAAGTCTTTAAGTATTGGAATAATTAACGGCCATAAAGCAATGATTAAAGAGCTAACTAAACCATTTCATACACCACAAACTAAATATGTCTACTTTGGCGGAAACACTTCTTATATTGAATTAAATAATTGAAAGAAAATGGAAGATATTGATTTGCTAGGATTATATTTATTTTCCGTCACTTGATAAATCATCAACAGATAAAACAATAGTACTATCAGATACCGGAGGTCTCGAAGGTTGTGTTACATCTTGAGGTAACGGCCTTGAAAGGTTTGGTTTAATTTCTTCTGTTACCGGAGGTCTCGAAGGTTGTGTTACATCTTGAGGCAAAGGTCTAGAAAGATCGAGTTTAATTTCTTCTGTTACAGGAGGTCTCGAAGGTTGAGTCGCATCTTGAGGTAAAGGCCTTGAAAGGTTTGGTTTAATTTCTTCTGTTACCGGAGGTCTCGAAGGTTGTGTTACATCTTGAGGTAACGGCCTTGAAAGGTTTGGTTTAATTTCTTCTGTTACCGGAGGTCTCGAAGGTTGTG
>CAMRCV010000001.1 GCA_947041065.1 uncultured Mycoplasma sp. | reverse complement strand
TTGGTTTAATTTCTTCTGTTACCGGAGGTCTCGAAGGTTGTGTTACATCTTGAGGCAAAGGTTTTGTAACTTTCAAAGGCATTGTTTTTTTAAGTGGTGGTCTCGATGGTTGAGTTACATCTTGAGGTAAAGGTCTAGAAAGGTTTTGTGGTACCTCTTGTCCAAAAGGAGGTATTGTTGGTTTGGATTGTCTTTTAACATTTAACGATGGTCTATTTGCTTGTGTGGTAAGTTGAGGTGAAAGGCTTCTTGGATTTTGTTGCGGTGCATCAAAATTGTTTTGTGGATTTGACTGAGGTATTTGGGGTTGTAAAACTGGCGGTATAATTTGTGGTGCATCAAAATTGTTTTGTGGGTTTTGTTGTGGTATTTGAGGCGCGAAACTTCTTGGGTTTTGTTGCGGTATTTGGGTTGGGTTTTGTTGCGGTGCATCAAAACTATTAGGATTTTGCAAAGGAGGTCTCATTGGTTGTTGTGGCTTTGATTTTTGTGCAAATTGTTTTTTATTAATAATTAAATTAATGTTGTGGATAATTTGATTTTTATTAATTACTCAATTCATTTCATTAACTTTAATAACTGGATATTTTTTAATTAATAAAAAATTCTTTAAGTCTCTATCAACAACATAATCTTCATATGATTTAAAGTATGAAAAGTTGTCTACCAAAAATCCTTGAATAAAGTTTTGTGTATTTTTATCAATAATAGCAACATCTATTTTCATTGTACCTATTGAAAAGTTTTTGATAACTTCAACTCCAGCTGCATTATCTAATCCTTTTTGCACTCCTTCAATGAAAGAGTCTAATAATTTGTTTTTAGCAAGTTCTAAACTTGTTGGTTTAGTTGTTTCTGCAACTCTTGTAATGTAATTTTTCTTTTTCTCATCTGAAAAATCTAAGAATTTTAATCATTCTTTGAAAATAGCAATATCTTCACTACCACTAGGATTATTAATATCATCTGCCTTAATTGATTTAATGATAATCATTTTATCTTTTGCACGAGAAATTGCCACATTCAGAGCATTTTTACCACCTGATTTGGCAACATAAGAAGAATGTAGTTTTGTATGTTTGTCATAAACAATTGTCATAATAACTAAATCAGCTTCATCACCTTGAATGTTTTCGATATTTCTAATTAACAATTGGTTACTAGCCATTGCTTTTTCAATTTCTGGATATTGAGTAAAAATTAGTTTTTCAATTTGTGTTTGTTGAGAACCATTAAAACATAATAAAATAATTTTTTTATATTTTGCCAAGTTGTTTAAAACTTCTCTAATCGCTACTTCAATTTCAATTTGATTAGTTGATTCTAATCACACACCATCAACATTAATAACATCAATTGGAGTAATTTTTTCTGATGAATTAACATCAACAACATCTAATTCTCCTTTATAAAATTTTTCAGAATTAAAAGTCATTAAAGATGCGTGATTTGAACGATAATTTTTATCTAACAAAATGCTATAAACACCCTTTGCAGTTGCAAAGTCAAGTAGTGATTCAATATCTCCAAATGTGTTTTCACCTTCTACTTTAGCAGCAAATCATCTTGTAGGTTGCATTTGTTGATCATCTCCAGCTAATATTTTTATTTTAGCTAAATACAAAATAGGAATTCCTTTTTCTAAGAAGATTTGTGAAGACTCATCCAGAATAGCATAATCAAATTCATTACGTGTTCATGACCTTAACTCTGTTTCAGGTGTAGTAATAATAATAGGAAATAGAATTTTAACAATATCTGAATGTTTTTTAATAAATTGGTTTGGTTCTAAACTAGCTGTTCTAGCATCTAAAGCAAAAGCGTTATATTTGGACTTCATGTTTTTATTGAATTTTTTAATTTTTTGAAAAATCATTTTCCCAATAACTTCTTTTAATTCGCTTGGATCATTTACTTTGTTTTCATAATTATTTAAATTAAATTGGTGCAACTTATTTACACTTTCCATTATGTTTAAATCTATATAACTTTGTTTTTTTACAAAATTATCTAAATCAAGATTTTTATCTAAAAAGTTGTTTTCAATAATTTTTGCAGCTTCTTTTACTTCGGTTGTTGAACGTTTTAACATTGTTGATTTTAAGTTGTTTTTATTCATTAAAAACTTGACAACATTTTTGCTTTCTTTTAAGTTTGGTAAATCATAAATTAAAGTTTTTGGTAAGTTTTTAATATCTTCAAATATTTTAATATCAAACTTATTTTGTGCCATATATCAAGAAAATAAATGCATATTTTTAGTTCCATGTGGTTCTGACTTAATTTTGTTAATTAACTTCATAAAACTTTTTTCATAATCAGAAATGATTTTAATAGGTTGTTGTACCAAGTCATTATCAAAGTTTTCCAAATAGTTTATATACGATTGAATCGGTGTATAAAATGATTTTTTATTCATATCTTTATCGTTCAAAATAAATAAACAAAACATCCCCAGTTCTTCCATTCTATTTTTCAAAACTTCTAGGGCCGCTTTTTTCTGAGAAGCTACAATAGCTGTTTTGTCATACATTAAAACATTGGTAATAATATTAGAAATTGTTTGTGATTTACCAGTTCCTGGAGGTCCTCAAATAATAGTGTTTTGATTCAAAGCAGAAATTACAGCTTTATCTTGTGATAGATTAGAGTGTTGTGTTTTAAAGAAACCAAAGTTCTTTTTAAACATTGTAGCTTTAATCGTATCTTTATAAATATTTTTATCAAATTCAACTTCTAGAATTTCATCCACAATTCCACTTTCAATAATCTTAACCATTATTTTTCTTAAGTATCCACCTGTAGGTTCAAAAAAACCAAGGGTAACACCAGGTCAAAATTCAATCTTTGAATTGTTAATTTCGTCTGATTTTAAGTTAGGAGCAAACCCAGAAAGTGTCGATGGCATATCGAAATTTTGTGATCATGATTTTTGAATAGTGTCATAAACTTCTTTGATTGACATTTTCGAAAAGTCAAAATCTAAATCAAATAAAAACCCGTTTGATTCTAAAAAGTAAGTTAATTTTTCGTTAATTTTAATGTCTCCAATAGACACTATTGAAACATTAGAGTTTTTAATTTGAATATTAACTTCTTTTAAAAACAGAGGTGCTTGAATCGATTTATTATCTATTTTAAGAGTAATATAAATGAACCCCAAGTGTAAAGGTCAAAGGTTGTTTTGCTCATTGATTGTTTGCGCTTTATTTAAAAGAATTTTTCAATTAAAAGATGATTTTTGTTTCTTAACTTCTGCAGCTTTAATAATTTCTTTTTTCGCAGATTCTATTTTAGCGGGTGTAATAGTTTTCGCAGATATTAATTTTTGAATTGATTCTGGAACATCCTCATTAAATGATTGGTATATTTCCTCTACCTCTGTTAATTCTTCTATAGCTTCAATTCTGGTAATAAAAGAGGAAATATCCATCTCAGTTAAAGATAGTAAAAAATACTTATTGATAATCATTTTGTCAAAAAAATCATTACCAAATTTTTTAGCAACATCAAAAGAGTTATTGTTGTTAATATTGGAAAATAAACAAGAATCACTCATTGAAATATTCAATAAATTGTTTAATATTTTTTTATAATTTTTAGTGCTTTGTTTCGCAGGCAAAATTTCTTGATTATTACTGTTTTTTATATCCATATAAAATATTATACATAATAAATCAATAAGTTATAATATATAAGAATGTGAAAAATAAGTTAATTTTAAGGGACCTTTCTTTGGCTGGAATTTTTATGGGTTTAATCGTTACGTTAAACTTAATATCTTCTCTTTTGCCAATCATAATGGGTTATTCAATAAACTTTTATACCGTTTTCTTTGTATTAATTTTAATTATTTTAAAAACTCGCCTAATAAAAACTATTTTTTTCATCTTTACACCTTTAGTTTTACTTTTTGACCCAAATGTTTATTGAATTAATTTAATTCAAGTTTTAGTAGAATATTTTTTAGCCATTTGATGTTTTTTTCCCTTTCTTTTTGGAAATGCAATAATAAAGAAATTTGATAGTAAAAATCTTTCAAAAAGACTGCGTTTGTTAGTATTTTCATTATTATTTATTTTTAGCTGAATGTTGAAGTTATTTTTACATACATTAGCTGGATATGTATGATGAACGGATAATGATTGAATAGGTTCTTTATTCATTAATTTACCAATTATCTTTACAAATATACTAATTACAATTCCGATTTTTATTTTAATTTTTAACAAAAATATTGAAATATCGAAAAGTTACTATTTAAACATTTGAAATGATGCAAAATTATAATATAATTAAATTAATAAATTTAGGGGTCAATTATGAGAAATTTCACAGAACAAGAAAACATTCGTAGAAAAAAAATAGTGGATAATCAAAAACAAGGAATTTCTAATTATTTAACTAAACAAGACATTACTAATACTGTTGCTGATTTAAGAGCTAATTTTTCTTCTTTTACAAAAGAAGAATTAGAAGAAAAACAAGTAGTAGTTTCTTCGTACGGAAGAATGATGTTCAAAAGAGGACCATTTGCAGAAATTAAATTAGATGATTCAAAAATCCAAATTTATATTAATAAAAAGATGGATGCTGATCTTTTTGATTTTGTTGCCAACTTGGATATTGGAGACATTGTTTGAGTTAAGGGTTCTTTAATGAAAACAATGACTGATGAATTGGCTATTAAGGGAACAGAACTTAAATTACTATCTAAATCTTTAAAAGTGCTTCCTGAAAAATATCACGGACTTGTTGATGTTGAAGAAAGATACAGACACAGATATGTAGATTTAATTGCTAATGAAGATGTGCGTAAAATTTTTATTGATAGAACAAAAATAATTAAGGAAATCAGAAGATTTTTTGATGAAAAAGATTACTTGGAAGCTGAAACACCAATTTTGTCTCCAGTTTCTAGTGGAGCTACAGCCTTGCCCTTTACAACACATCACAATGCTCTTAATATGGAATTTTATTTAAGAATTGCAACTGAACTACCTTTGAAAAAATTAATTGTTGGTGGATTAAGTAAAGTATATGAAATCGGTAGACTATTTAGAAACGAGGGAATTGATACAACCCATAACCCAGAATTTACAACTATTGAATTTTATGAAGCAAACTCAGACATGTGAGGCATGATGGAATACACAGAAGAACTATTTAAAAGAATAGGAAAAATGTTGAATAGAGAAGAATTTGAATATCAAGGAATTCAAATTAATTTAAATAATCCTTTCCATAGATTAGAAATGAGTGAAGCAGTTTCTAAAGTAACTGGTTTTGATGTTAAAAAAGCTACTGAAAAAGAAATTGTGGATTTTGTTAAAAAATCAGGATTTAAAATTGAGCCTTTTTATAAGAAGGGACATTTAATTAATTTGATTTTTGAAGAAAAGGTTGAAAGCACATTAATAGATCCTACTTTTGTTTATGGTCATCCAATTGAAATTTCTCCTTTTGCAGTTAAAAATAATAAAGATGCTAACTTTACAGAAAGAGCAGAGTTATTTATTAACGGGCGTGAATATGCGAATATGTTTACTGAATTAAGTGATCCAATTGATCAATTAGAAAGATTTGAAAATCAATTAAAAGAAAGTCAAGCAGGGAATGATGAAGCCAATCATATTGATTGAGATTATGTTGAATCTTTAGAGTATGGAATGCCACCTACTGGCGGATGCGGAATCGGTATTGATAGATTAGTTATGTTGTTCACAGGACAAACAAGTATTAGGGAGGTGTTATTATTCCCACACATGAAAAACAAGTAGCTTTATCTGGAAAAAATAATCAATATGCAAAATCTAAGTTATTTGTTTTTGACCTATTTGGCATCTTACTTAACCACGATATGAAAATTGAAAGTGATACCGTTTTAGCAATAAAAAAAATACACGAGCAAGGTCACTTGATAGCCATTATCAATAACAAAGGATATAAAGAGTCTTTGCATTATATTGAAGAGATTAAACCATGAGTCCATTTTTTTGTTGCCAATAATGGAGCTATTTTAATAGATGATATTAAGAAAGAACTTTTGAAAACACCGAAAACTATTAATTTAGAATTTATTAATAATATTTTACAAGATATTAAATTAATAAATGGAGCTGCCCAAATAATTACTAGTAAAAAAACATACATACATTCATCAATCAATTTTCTAAAAAGTGATAATTGATTGTCAAAAAAAGATAAGAACATTAACATTGTCCCTTTTTCTAAATATGAAAAAGAGACCATTGTTAAAAAAAGTGAAGTAATTCAATTAATAATAATCTTGGACCCTGAATTGATTGATGAGTTATTGATTTACTTTAAAAGATTTTACAATAATGATTATGAGTTTAAATTATCATCGCCAATTAGTTTGGACATCAATGTAGCTGGAGTTAATAATTATGAAGGAATCAAAACAATCATGTTGTTATATAAAATAAAACCCCAAAATGTTTTTGCTTTTGGAAATTCTGCATGTGATACAGAATTAATGACCGACCTTAAAAACACTTATGCAACCAAAAATGCTATGCCTATTATTCAAAAATTATCTAAGTTCATTATTGACATAAATGAAACAAATACTTTAGCAATGAAAATTGAAAAGATTATTAAAAGATAAAATTATAAAACTTTGGTTTTAATAAAATTAGCAATTCCTTCTTCATTGTTACTATCAGTAACATAAGTAGCTATATTTTTAAGTTCATCTACAGCATTGCCCATGGCAACAGAATATTTGACAGCTTCAAACATAGGAATATCGTTGTCAGCATCTCCAAAAGCAAGTGTTTTATCAAGATTAAGAGATAGTAAGTTAGCAATGTATCTAATTCCTTCTCCCTTAGATGAATGTGAAGGGATAATGTCTAATATATTTTTTTGAGATTTAAGTAATTTAAACGCGGTAATCTTTGTTTTAAAAAATTGAATTAAATCATTCAATAACTCTGGTTGGAGATTTGTTGTAGGAACCAAGAATTTAACAACGTTGTGATCTTTTAATAAAAAGTTTTTATCTATCTTACTTAAAGTTCATTGATACTCATTTTTTAAACTACCAATTCTTTTTTGTAAGTATGAGATTCATTCGTTGTCATCACTACAATTATAAAACATTAATTGATCTGTATAAATCAAGTATGGTAATTTTTTTGACTTTAAAAAGTCTTCAATTTTTTTTGAAGATATATAATCAATTGTTTCTTTGTGTAATATTTTTTTCTCTTGAGAGTTAATAATCATTCCGCCATTAACACAAACTACATTATGATTAACTTCCAGTGCTTCTAGTTCTTGTTTTATCATATATGATGGTCTACCGGTAGCCACAAAAATATTAATATTTTTACTTTTTAATTCCTTTAAAACTTTAAGGGTTTCTAAGGAAATTGTTTTATCGCTTTTTAGAGTAGTGCCATCTAAATCTAAAAAAATATTTTCTATATCTAATTTATTCATAAATTTAATTATACACTTTAAAATTAAATTTTTGGAGAAGGTATGACATGAATGTGTGTATGAAAAACTACTTGTTTAGAACTTGCTTCATTATTAACAATTATACGAAAACCATCTACTTCTTGTTTTTTTATTTCTTTCAAAGCTAATTTTCTAGCAATAGAAAAACAGTATTTTAAATCTTTGTCTTTGATAGTAATTAAGTTTCTTGAAAATGATTTTGGAACTACTAAAAAATGTCCTTTTTGAGCAGGTTTAATATCATAAAAAGCGATTACTCTTTTATTTTCAAATAAAATATCGGCAGGGATTTCTTTATTAATTATTTTGATAAATAATGTTTCCATTATTTAATTCATTGTCCGTTAAGTGTTGCTCTAGGAGTTGCATAGTCTGGTTTATTAGGTAAATAAATAATTCCTAACTCTTCTAAAATAGCATTTACTTGGCTTATTTTTCCAGGACTAATAGCAACGTCATTTAAAACTAAAAATGATTTTATTTCTTTAATTAATTCAGGGTCATTCATATATAGAGAGAAGGCTAACATTCTTTGGTTAAGCTTATTTTCTGGAGTTGAAGATCAAGGTGTTCCGTCCATTGAAAATGTTCCAATAGCTTTTTCTTTACCATTAATTTCTCGAACTTCTTTAATACCATCTATATCATTTCATTTAAACTCAGGCAACAATCTAATGTAATAAGAAACATTTACTTTACCTTCTACAATTGGGTCAATCCCAAATATTTGTTGATTTTGAAATGAATTATTAGTATCTAATTGATTAAAAAACATTTGCTTAGGTAATTCAGTAACTATTTCAGAATCTGCTGGGTTATTAGTTTGTTTTCAACTAATAACTACATTATATGGATAATTAGCAAATCCATTAACTGCATTGCTATTAGAATATGTCATTTCTAATTTAATAGTTTGTTTAGAATTTGAATTATTTAGAATTGGAGTAATCGATAAAACTTTTCAAGTATTTTCACCTGTAGTATAAGCGCCATCAACATCTAATTTTCCTTCAGTATCAATTGTTAAATCACTTAAAGTAATTTGTTTAGAATTTTTACGGATAATATCAGTAGTATTACGAATAGTAATAGGTGGTAAATAAGCAACGGTTCCATCTAATTGATCAATTTTAGCTCTAGACAACAAAGTATCATAAGAAACAAATTGATTGCTTGAATTTAATAGACCTGATGAATTAGAACCAAATGCTCTAATAACATCTGGATCTGTACTTAAGTCGCCTTCTCCTGATGCTGTCGATAATTCTATAGTGGTATTATAACCATAAAAACCAGCAGCAGATGCGTTGAAAGTGGCGTCAGGAGAAGCAATCAATAAATCTTTTGAAAAGATTTTTTTAGGAGAAGAAGCTGTACCTACTTGTTCACCTGATCATAAATTATGATAATCTTGAGTATTTTTAATTTTTGTATTAGTTAAATTAGCAACTTTATCGGCTTTTTCAGAAGTGTAATTTCATTTCACTTTTGGAGCTTTTTCAACCAAATATTTCTCTAAAAAATATGTTGGACTATTAATATCAAAACTGGTTGCATTTCAATAATCAATACCATTTATATCTCCATCCATAAGGTCATTATAATTAGTTCCTCTTTGAATCATGTCAGAAGTTGAAGCTGTAAAATAAAATTCAGCTACCGCCATATTTAGTAACTCTGTTTGGATTCCTGTTTGGATAATTTTATATAATAAATGAAAATCTAATTTGAATTGCGCTAGTTCTGTTGAAGATGAAGAGTAAGCAAATTTTGGATTAAAATCTTTTTCAATTGATTGATCATTTAAAGATAATTGGTTTTCCACTCAAATTTGTTTTTGTTCTCTAAAGTAGTTAATATTAGCAGATGTTTTTCAAGCTGTGTAAAAAGTATATGCACTAAACAGTTGTTTAGATATTTCATCTGAAACTTTAGTTCCATTTACTCCATTTATTAATGTTGATTCTGGTATTGGATTTAATGTCAAAAGATAAGTTTTAATAATTTCTTTGTTTTTTTCAAATTCTTCTGAAGTAACATCTGCAGTTGGAGTCTTTGATTTTAAATAAAGTTCAGCATAAGCATCTCTTGATCAATAATTAGAATAAACTTCTTTTGCTGCATCAGAAGTTAATCCCTCTATTTGGCTAGCTAAATTATCATCAATTTGTGGAACAGTTGCACAAGAAGTAACCACGGTTGCTAAAACAGGTAAAGTTAAAACTGATGGTACTAATAACATTTTTTTAAACATAGACATTATTTACCACCTGCTTTAATCTCGTTAGAAAGCATTCCGGGTTTTGCTTGTGTTTGGATAGAAATAATAGCTCTTAACTTATCATCAAACTCTGACTCAATTAATAAGTATCCATTCAGATTACCATTAATATATTTTGAATTATTCATGAATTTCAAAGAAATGGGTCCGCCCAACACTGGAGTTACCTCAAAGAAATCATAACTGTTCATTGGTTTAATTAATTCTTCAACAAAAAGAGATAAATCAGTCATGGCACTTTTAACATCTGGATTAATAGTATTGTTAATAACACTAATAAAATTTTTATATACATCATCTATCATTTTGTTAGCATCTATTTCAGTTATTTTATCTTCTGTAATCAAAGTATTTGTAATATATGGTTTGTTTTCTTCTATAAGGATTTTGTTAATTATTTCAGGAGTAGCTATCTTGTTGTATTGTGCAGCAACATCATATAAAATTACTTGATCAGGATTATCAGCCACATCAATTGTATTTTGAATATCGCTTTTTAACATTTTTAAAGATGGCTCTTGACCTGGTAAAGCTGTGGGATTTGATAAATCTTCAAGATTATAAACAGTTAGACCTTTTGCATCAACATATAAGAAAGTATTTTTACCAATTTTATAAACTGTTCATTTTTTAGGAACTTCATTTGCATCACCTGTTGCTGCTGGGTCAAACCCGGCATAAGGATTTAAATCTTCAAATGATGAATTTAAAAGGTCATTAAAAGTATTGCTAAAATCAAGAGAGTTAATAGCATTAATCTTGTCTTTTAAATTTTTGTTAAACTTAAATAAATCAAAATTAGGTTTTAATTTAAAAACAATAGTTTCTCCAGTTGCTGTAGGAGCTGCTGGTTTTTCTGGTAATAATTCTTCATGTAAAAATGTTATTAAATTAGTAATGTTTTTAGAAACACCCGCCGCAATAGTTGGGTCCATAAATAAAATTTTATCTAAAAAAATGTCTATAGGATTTGCGTTTTTAATTTTAAATAATCCATTGTCTTTTGTTGGTGTTTCAGTGGCAGAAATGGCTGCAACATGAAATGATCTTAATTCATTTTCTTCACTTTTAATTAATGTTGCTAATGAAGTAACTTTAGAAGAACCTAATTGTGAACCTGTTGTTGCATCAATTCTAGTAGGTGGTGTTTCAGTTTCTGGAGCAGCAGCTAAAACTGTATTTAAAATTGTTTTATCTATGTCTTGTCTTGTAGATGATGTATTAGCACCCATAAAATTTGAAATAGTATTGAATGGCACTACTTGTTGACCTGAAGTTGTTCTAGACATTGTAAATAAGTTTGTTAACATAGCAGGTGTAATAGTTAGCTCTAATTCTGTATTCTCTACATTTTGAACCAAAGGAATTGAAACACTACTAATGTTTGCTGATTTAAAATATTGATTATACAAATCAGGTAAACGATTCAAAGGATTTCTTTCTTCTAAAACATATGATTTAGTTTGGTAAACTGCTATTTTTACTTCTGAAGCTGGAGTACTAGGATTTACTTTTGTTGGAACGGCCACATTATCACCATTGTCATTTAAGAAATTTTTATTTCCTAATATATCTGGAGAAAATAAACGTGTTCCTGCAGGAATGCTTTGTTCATCTCCGGCATCATCTTTATAAATAATGTTTTGTTGTGCTTGTAAACTTAAATCTGCTTTTGTTCAAGATGTGATATTAATTTCAGCTGTATTGAATCTTGCAAAGGCAGCATCTTTGGCTTTGTTTTTTGTTAAAAAATCAATTGCTTCTTCATCTGTATGTGAACCACCATATTTTTCTGACTTTAATTCTTCACTTCATTTTAGCGGTCATTCAGTAGGATAAGATTCTCTCATTGCTTTTTTAGCATTATTCAATTCTTTTTCTTGTGATTTTCTAATATCATCAAAAGACTTAGAAACATCAACACCAAAACTTGTTGAACCAACTGAATCGTTTGTTCCTTTATATTTAGTATTATTTACAAAAGCTTCGAATTTTAAAAAGGCTTCTCTTTCTTCTCTATAAAGTTTTTCTACAACTATGTTTTCAATCTTTTCAGCATTTTTATTTATTTTGTCTTTATCTTTATTAATAGTGATCATGTCATCAATCGATGGACCACCTTCAAAAACAGGTAAATTACCATCGTATGGTTTTTCACTTACATATTGAACACCAGCAACTCCTATTGGAACCCCAATACCAATACAAAGCAATGAAGCAATAGCTGCACCGAATAATCATTTTACTCTTTTATCTTTAGGGTTAACGTCCACATTTCCATATGAAATAGTAGATGTGGTATTGATGCTAGATATTTTTTTAGACAATGATTTTTTAGGAGAACTTGGTTTTTTTGGTTTTTTTGGTTTTTTTTCTTTTTCCATAAATTCCCCTTTGAATATTAAAAAGCCTTATTTTAAATTTATAAAAATTATATCATTTTTTAAATTTCCTGATAAAAAATATATTAATTTGACTTATTTGTTAAGTATAATGTAATTTAACTATGATACAAGAAAATTACAATGATTATAAAAAGGTTTTGACTCATTTTGTGTCCGCCTGTGAGCAAAATAATTTGTGGTATTCTTTGGCGAACAACACCCTTCTGGGGGCAATGACAAATACTGATTATTTTGCGAATATTGGTATTCTAGAAGTCTTTGTTACTAATGAAACATTTATGTCTTTAAAAGATAAATATCCTGATAACATTATTGACTTTACTTCTTCTGATAATTTTTTTCTTTCAACACCATTTTTTTTCATCCCAAACGTTCACAAATTTATAAAAATCATTTTATTGGTACCAACTAGTGTGGATAAAGTAAATAAAGTTTATAACTGAAAAAATAAAGTTAAATATAATTATTCAAATTTTTTAACATTTAAAAAAGGTTATAACATATCTACAAAATTGATATTTAGTACTTTTAAAGTATTCTCTATTTTTTGATGTCCTATAGAACAAAATAAATTGTATGACTCTTTATATCACGAAGACTACAGGGGTTTTGTCGCTATCAACTCTTTAAATGAGTCTTCTTATCAAAATTGATTTCCTAATTTAACATTTGAAATGGAAGATGTGGTTTTTTTAGATATTAAAACAAAAGTAATTAAAGAATATGATAAATTTTTAATTGCTAGATATGATAAATCGTGACAAAATGGCGTAGAAATTAAGCACGCTCATTTTGATTATGAAAAATTACTAATTAAACAATAATATTGTCAGCATATTGAATAATGTTATCTGCAATTATTTTTGATTTTGATAACTTAATAACTCTTGTTGCATAAATGACAACATCAGGATCATGAGAAACCATAATAATCGTTTTCCCTAACTCTTGATTAATTTTTCTCAATAATTCCATCACGATGGTTCCTGTTTTTTTATCCAAAGCTCCGGTTGGTTCATCAGCAAAAATGATTTCACTACTTTTAGCCAAAGCTCTTAAGATTGAAATTCTTTGTTGTTGTCCACCAGACATTTGTGAAGGATACTTATGAATAACATCTAATAAATCAAAATCTTGAAACATTTGCTGAATATCTGGTTTTTTGTTTTTATCTTTTTGTAAGTAAGCTCCGGTTTCAACATTATCATAACCACTCAAGTTAGTTAGTAAATTATAACTTTGGAAAATAAACGATAAATTTTCACGTCTAAATGTTGTTAGTTCATTGTTTGATAAATATGGTAGGTTTTTGTCACAAACCACAAGATTTCCTGTGGTTGGACGATCTAGTCCCGATATTAAATTTAATAAGGTTGTTTTTCCAGAACCTGATTTACCAAACAAAACAACAAACTCTCCTCTTTTAATTGATAAATTAAGGTTTGTTAGCACTTGGGTTGAATTACCTCCGGAAACATAATATTTATTTAAATCATAAATATCAATAATGTTACCTTCTTTATTCACCAAGTTTTTGTTAGGATCTTTTTTACCTCTTCTTTTTCTATTATTAGCTCTTGTGATTTCTTTTTTAGTATTAAAGTCGACTTTAATAATATTAGAGTCAAATAGACTCAAATCTAGTTCAGCTGTTTTATTTAAAAATTTTTCTAAAAATTTGTTTTTCATTTTATTCCCCCTTCAATAACATAATTGGTTTTATTCTGTTTAAGTTTAATCACGATAGTAATGATGTTGCTGAGAAAATCAAAAGAACTATTAATGATGATAACAACACATCTGTTACTCCTAATGAAATTGATAGTGATATTAAAGCCGCTGAATTTACAACACTCGCAAACATTGATATCAATCCTATAGTTAATGGTATTGACAAAAGAATAGAAAGGATGATGATTGGAATGTAAAGTGAAAAGAAGAGCTTCATTTTTTCTACATTGCTATAACCTAAAATTGAGAATATGGCAACGTTTCTTTCATTCTCACTAATGATTAATGTGGAAATCATAATTAAGATAGTAATTGATATTAATAACGATAAGACAATCACGATAGTGTTAACTGAATTAATAGCATTAGTAGTATTTGAAATAAATCCTGACTCAATATTTTTAGATTTAATATCTTTAAAAGAAGGACCAATTATATTATTACTACTATAAATTTCTGAAAATTTTTCTAGAGCGTTGTTAACAACTGTTTCCATTCCAGGATTAATCATATCAGGCAACGCAATATTGTTATCACCCAATAAAAAGATTTCAATTAATGAAGATTCTTTTGCATGTGAAAGATTAGGGTCAATGATTCTCAATGTTTTAGCGAAGACTGAATTATTAACAATACTTGATCCTGTACCTTGTATCTTATAAAATAGTTCTTTAAAAATATTGGTATTTTTTTCTTGTTGTTCACTTGAAATATTAGTTGAAATTAAGTCAATTTTATTATTCGCAGATCAATATCCATTTTCTGAATATAAACCTAATGATTCTGTAGCTTGTTTAGGTGCTGAATCAATTGATAATATTCCATTAAAAGGAATTTCATTTTCAACAGCTAATTTCGGGTCATCTAAATAAGTCATAGTATTAACAATTTTTTGTGTAGTGCTTCACTCTTCATTAATGAATGTTTCATTAATTCCGACAACCTCAATAGTTCAAGTTGTTTTTACAGGAGGACCCAAGTTTAAAGTTTTTTTAATACTTTCAGTAAATCTATTAGTTGTATTAATAACTGTTAACTCTAATTGTGAGCCAACATCTAATCCTTGATTATCTTTTACCACATGATTAATAACCACAGGAATAACTTCTTTAGAACTTGATTCTCATTTTTGATCAATTAAACTTAAAAGGTTTTGACCGCCGCTATCAAGTATTTGTACTTGTTGTGAGTTAGGGTTATATCCGTTGATGGTTGGCATATGGCTTTGATCATTTGCATTAAAGGTTGTAGCATAAGAGAATTTTTCATTTGTTGTTTCATCAAAGACAACGCTACCAAACATCAAGAAGAAATCTTCTACAAACTCTGGAGCATTACTATCTTCTGGATTGTTAGCTTCCTCATCATAATTTAATGCTTTATTGTATGCATCAACTAAAAATGCTCGATACTTTTCTCTAATTCCTGATTGAACATAAGTTTGATTTCCAGTAATGATAATATCTTCATAGAAATATTGTCCTGTTGCATTGTTAATATTTCGATAAACAAACTTTGATTTTTCTGGACTTTCTAAATTAATTAAATATTTAAAATATGGAGCTTTATTAATTAAATCATCAGCTAATTTATATTCATTACTTTGTCCGTAGTTTGTTAGTCCTTGTGTTCATTCTAGTCATTTTGCAGCATATTGTGAAGCTTCAATAACGCTAATTCTTTGTGAATCAGGCATTGAGTTAAATAAAGAATCTCAAACGTTAGTTTCAACACCACCACTATTAACAATTAAATCAAATGAAGATTTAGTAATGATGTGCTTATCATGAATAGATGGGTTTCCATTTGGTTGGTATCCATTTGAATACATTGGATTAATAACATCATTAGGTCCTGGAGCAAAATATGTTGATAAGTAAGTTGAACCCTCGTTAGGATTTCCTATTGGAACATAAAGTAGGTTGGCGATATCTTGTTTATCTAGCGTTGTGATAGCTCCACCTTCTAAGGTTGGGGTAATTAAATCAATTTTGAAATCATATTTTCTATTTTTATATGTTTTATTAACGGCATTACCAAAAGCGTTTTGTGATGCTAAAGAAAAACTCATAATAGTTACAGTTAGCAACAAGGAAATCAATAAAGCTATTAACTTTCAAACAGAGTTTAATGAAAGCGATAGTGTAAATTTCGATTTAATGTTTTTTGAATGATGCTTGTCTTTAATTACTTCTGCAATTTTTGAATTATTTAATTGGAATGATCCATCCATTAATTTAACTGGTTTTACCTTTAATAAAAATAAGGTTGTTACAATTGTTAATAATATTAATCCAAATAAAGGCACTAAAACCGTGATGACAAGCGATAATACATTAAAGGCACTTGGTCCAATGGGGAGGGTTCAATATATCGAGAAAATGTGCATAATTGGCAACTGCAAGAAGTGTCCTGCAATATAACCTAGAGTAGCTCCAAAGAAAGAAACAATCAAGGCGAAAAGACAAATAGAAGCAGCTATTTGAATAGATTTATATCCTTGAGCCTTCAAAATACCTAAAACTTTAGATCTAGATGAGACATATCTTTTAATAACAAATATTGTGATAATACCAATTAAAAATAATAAAACACTAGATATCAATAAGTTGACATTGTTAATTGTTGATATTAAAACCTCAATGGTTTGCACCCTTAAAGATATTTCTGGTTTTAGTGGGTTTGTTTCATTGTATAAATAAGCTTTTTTAAATAAAGAGTTGTTTTTTTCAACATCACTTAAATCATTATAATTATTTAGCCCTGTAGTACTAATATAAATATATTCATTAATTTTGTTTTGTAAAATAATTGGTGTGGTGTCGTCTGGAGCCATAACTAAGAAATATTTGTTAATAACAGCGTTTGCGTTTGATTCTTTAACTCTATCAAATCCTGATTGGTTGACATAAACTAACGCTTGTGTTTCTGTATTTACTTGAATGTTGTTTAAATCTGTAACTGGGTACAAGTAATCAACTGTTGAATCAGCGCCAATAATTAAAAATTCAAGTCCATTAACATTAATTTTGTATTTGTCTTCTGTTTGTTCAATTAATGTTTGCATTTCTAAAGAGTCTTTAGGAGCATTTTCAGCAGTCAAATTATAAATTGCTTTATTATTACTTTCTAAGTATGCCTCACTTACTTTAGCCAAATAAGAACCAACATCAGAAATTACAATTTTATAATCATCAGTAGTAACTTCTGTAAATGAATCGACAGCCGCCAAAATTGCTTCAGAAAAATTAACACCAAAAATATCAGGATTAGTGGCAAACATTTCAGCTAAATAATTCAAGTAATCTAAATCAAGAGATAGCGTGATTGGTTGATTCTCATAATTAGGTTCATCAATATAAACATCTTTACCTATTAATGAATCAAAAATACCTTTGAAACCTTCGTAATTAATACCCATTGATGTTTCGTCATTCTCAGAATTAAAGTTATATAGTTTTTCTTTAATCACGTAAGCTAAATTACCAATACTATTTGCGTCTGTTGCTGTTTGATTAACTGTGAATCACAACAAAGCAGGAGCATTTGTTACAGCAGTGAAAGAACTCATAATTACACTAGATATTCCTAAGCTATCTAATATACTATTAGCGCCACCTGACAAGGTTTGTAAGGTTGTTTGACCTAAAGTTAGCATAATCTTTGCTTTTATTTTATCGTTTTTAGGTAAAAACAATCTAATGAAATCTTCAGTAATTAAATCAGCCTTAGTTGGTGCATTTGCATTCACGGTTTTTTCTAAGGAAATTATTGAAGAAAGTCCAGAAACTAATGAAATTGTATTATTATTAATTTTTAACTTACCTGTAATTTCGTCATATCCAAAATAATAATTAATTGCTTCTTTTGATAATCCGCTTGCCATAAGTTGGTCTGGGCTAAGTGTTGCTAATTTGTTTGCAGTTTCTTTTACATTAGTGAAACCATCCAAAACATCAAAATTCATCACTACATTCGGATTAAATGATTTAGAAGTGGCATTTAATATTTTACCAATATCAGACTGTTTGTTCAAAGTGCTATTAACAAGTTTAATAATTTGCTGAGCAACATCATTAGTAGTAACTAGAGCGCTTGAATTAAGGTTAACTTCTGCTAACTTCATTCAAAATGAATAAAAACCTAATATTTCAGCTGTCATATCTTTAGATTGTAAAGGATTAGTAGAATTATAAAACTCATTGTAAACTTGTTGAGATAAAAGATCTAAAATAGGATTGGTAGTTGAAGGTTTGACATTAGGATTAATCATATTAATAAATTTGTCAGCTAAAGAATCGGGTCCAGTAGGATTGGTAACATTGCCACCAAGCGCTCCGCCAGGTTTTGGAGCAGCCTTATTTGGATCAAAATTAAAAAATTCAGTTTCCTTCATGAATTCTAAGTAAATATCAACTCTTTTTTTAATATCCTCATTTTGAATACTAATATCAGCAGAATAATTAAAAATATAATTTGTTAAGTATTGCCCCACAACAGATTCTGGGTCTAAAAAGAATTCTGGATTATTAAGTGCAATTGATAATTCTTCCAATGAGGTTTGTAAATCTGTTAATTGAGGTGTTGGTGATTTGAGAAGTGATTGTAAATCTCTAATATCTAATTTGTTAGGATCAGATTCTGGTTGATAAACTCCAACAATTCCACCAATTAACTCTGTTTTAGATGAAATATTCAATAATTCTATTAATGCATTGTGTAAAGCATCATCATTATCATTGTTTTGACCTAAAGAACTTAATAGAGAAGCAGCAATTCCAGAAATAGAAATAGAATTTATTATGTATTGTTGTGGTACAGTTCCTTCATCTACATAATAAGTTCTAATAACTGAGTTATTTTTAATATTGGCTGACATTGCATTAATGTTCATTAAATCAATGATTTTATTAAGACCAGAATTAATATTTAAATAATTATTATTAGGATCTGGGTTTACTGTTCCTAAATTACCATTTAACTGATCTAAAATAGGTCCGAACAAAGAAAGTGTTTCTGAATCTAAATTTTCTTTGAAATATTGAATCACTTTTGAAAAGTTTATTTGAGAAATAATTTGTTTTAATCCTGCCTTAAATCCTAAATCGGGATTGATAGGGTTATCTAACAAAATATTATCTAACAAAATTGGTAAAACATCACCTGTTCCGATTGTTTCTATAATATTTTCTTTATTTGATTCTTTATCATAAAAATTAGTTCATATACTATTGATGGTTGCATCAATATCTATAGAGGCAATTATTTTACGTAATCCAATCAACATTTCTTTAGGATCGTTAATAAAATTCAAGATTGATGATAAATCAAAACTGTTTCCAAACATCAATTTAATAATTTCACTAACGCTCTCAATTTGTTTGGCGATATACGTTGGGTCTGGGTTGTCAATAATGGTTCCTAATATTTCATCTAAAAAATTATTTCAATATAAATCTTCACTATATTTAGCCCCTTCATAAAAAATTCCGAATAACATTTTTTGTAATTTTCTTGATTCAATTTGAGAAGGGAATGTTAGTACATCTGCAAAACCATTTTTTGTCATTGATGTTGTCATTGATTCAATAAAAATCTTTAAGTTTTTAGGCGAAATTAAAGGTTCTAAAATATTTGTTAGTGAACTAATTAGATTATCTCTAAAAACATTGAAATTATTTGACTCTTGTCAATTATTAATAATGTCTGCACCCGGGATAACAATTTTAAAAGGAATTGAATATTTATTCTCATAATTGGCATTTTGTTTTGCTCAACCGCTTGGTCCAACTACCACTCTTTCCTTACCAGCTGATGTAGTGGTTGCAAAATTTAAATTTTTCATTTGAATGAATTTTGCAAACTCTTCATCACCACCATTAAAGTTAACTGGGTTTTTTGAAATTCAACCTTTTTTGCCACCAACAATTTGTTCTTGTAAAATATAATATTTACCGTTTGTTTCACCCATTCCTGGAGCTTGTTTTGTAACACCGTAAATTGTTCCGTACGAATCTTGCATTCTAATAATTTTTGCATTTTGCATTTTTAATAACTTTGTTGTATTGGTGTTTGAATCACTAAGTGGAATATAAGAATAATTTTCAAAAGTTATGATTGGATTTATATAATTATTATCTACTGACATACCTTTAAAAACAAGGTCTAAAATTTTAAAAATGTAAGATTGAGGAACTTTATGAGACTTAATATCATCTTTAGAACTAAGTTCAAATAACAATGACTTTTCATTGGTTTCATTATAAAGTTTTCCGACATTTTGTTCAACAAGAATGTCGTTGTTTAATTTCACTTCTTGATTTTAGATCGGAAGAGCACACGTCTGAACTCCAGTCACTAATGCGCATCTC